>DATKYM010000093.1:0-3266 GCA_035528495.1 Nitrosopumilaceae archaeon | reverse complement strand
AAAAATCTATCATTATGTTCTTCAAGTCGAAATATGGCAGAACCATTTGGAGTATTATAACATCTAATTCCTTCGAAAATTGAAGTTGAATAATGTAAAGCATGTGTTAAAACATGAACTTTGGCGTCTTTGAATGGTACCAATTTTCCATTCATCCAGATTTTACCTGTTTCTTTCATAGGAGAGGGAAAATAATATGCTAATTTAAAGAATTATTTTTTGTCAAATCATTACTCATTAGAAACTAAATATTGAGTGAAGAGAATTTTTTTGCATGAATTGGATATTTGGTTTTTTAGGGATTGCTTTACTTGTAATAGGCTTGGTTGGTCAGGCATTTGAAATGAGAAAAATTAGACTTTCTTCCCTCGATGAAGAATTAGCCTCGGTCAATATTTTTGCCAACAAAAAAAATTTCAAATGGTATGCAATAATTGGTGCTGGAATTATTTCGTGGTTTATTGCTGAGCGTATTTAATGAAACTATATAGATCAACTCTAAATACTAGTAATTTGAAGTATAAATGTCGCGTGTTGTAGGAAACGCCGGACTAAGTCTAGATAACGGTCCAAGAACAAACCTATGATGGCACTACTGGTGAAAACCCGTAGGGCCACTTTTACTTAATTAAACGAATTTAATCTTCGATGTTTCAGTGTGGATTGCATTAATTGCTTTTTCAATATTATCTTCTGAATCTTCAACCACAATAATAATTCGAGAAGTTTCTTCTTGTGCATCCATATTTAGAATGTTCAATCCTGCTTCTCCAATCTTTGCACTAGTCCTTGATGCAACTTGTTGAACTCTCCACATTTCATCTCCAATTAATGTAATGACTCCTCTATTGAAGGTGATTTTTGCAAGTGGATCAAAGGCTAAAAAGTATTTCTCATTTCGTTTTATATAATCTGCATCCAAAAATAACATTCGTGAGAATTCAGCTCCATCTTTTGTAAATGGTGATAAAATTATAAACTCACTATATCGTTTATCCTTCGCGAGAGATGTCAGCAACTTTTGAATGCAATTTGTTTCAATTCGGAATATTGCACAATTTTTCTTTCCTGTAACAATTTTTATCGGATGAGTGTTTTTTTTATCTAGAATTCGCTTTATGGTAGTTATTTTTGTCGGATCTGTCATGTTTGTAATAATTATTGGAATATCAACTCCATTTTCCAAAATTTCTTTTATCGCGATGGGATCTAAAATTTTCATTCCAAACATCCCAGCTAGTCTGGCTTCATTATATGATAATTGATTGACTTCACTTAGTCCAGTTTGAACAATTTTGGGATCAGCTGAAACTACGGCGCTATCTTTTTCAAAATCAACTTTGGTGTCATATAGTTTATGAAATAATATTCCAAGATCTGCTGCTGTCCTATCTGAACCCCCTCTTTCATATGTAGTTGTAACACCATCTGTTGTTTTTCCAATAAACCCTCCAATAGTGACAACGTCATTTACCTCAACCAGTTTTTCCATGTGTCCCAAGTGATTTCTTGATTCTGAGGCAAGAAAATTAGTATATTCTATATTTTTATCAGTAATTATGGGCCAATTTTCATAACTCACAGTATCCGACCTAATTCCATTACTCTTTAGGACGAAATCCATTACATGTGCCATTAAAATTTCTCCTGAAAATGCAAGTGCTTTTGAGCGAATTTCGTTGGCAAATTCTCCTTTCATTGAGGCCTCATCAAGGGCATTTTGAGATTTTTCCAGACTTGAATTAATTATTCGGTTACATTTTTCTTTATTCTCAGTATTTACAAATTCCAGAATTTTTTGATAGCAAGATTTTATCAAATTTAATGAAAAATCGGCACGATTTTCCGCATTTTTTCCTTGTTCTAAAACTGCATCTGTCAAAGATCGATTTTTACCCTCAAAAACCGTAAGAGGGGCAGAAAAAACTGCGATAACTTTGGAATCTTTTTTTAAATTTTTTATTCTATCAATTATTACTGGAATATACTTTCCATCTGGACCAATTGCACTCCCGCCAAACTTGGCGACAACTAATTTTGTCATGGTACAGTAACAAAGCAAAATTACCATCTATTAATGGTTTGATCAATTTCCCTCAGGGAAGCAGATCTTTGATAATTTGGGCTGCATTTTGAGCACCATTACTTTTTAGAGGGTTTCTTTTTTCTTCAAGTTTTTCAGCTATTAGTTTTTCTAATCGATTTATATCTTCAAAAACAAATCCTTTGTCTTTGGCATTATCCTCTTGTTCAAAATGTCCTTTTATCGGAATAAAAACTGCGGGGGTACCATACTCTCTTGCCTCATCAATGGTTGATTTTCCGGCCAAAGAAATTAAAACATCAGCTGCATAAATTATCTCATGAAGATTATTTACAAATCCTAAATTTCTTATTTTTTCAAATTTTTTATCTAAAGTTGGCCCTGATACTATAACAATTTCATATTCCTTTAGTTTTGGAAAAATTTCCAAAATCTTTTCAATCAGAAACCTTCCTGCATCAGTCCCACCAATTGATACTACAATAGTTTTCTTGTCAAAGGAAAATTTTTCTCGGAGTTCTTCTCTTGAATATACCGTTTGCCTCACTATTGGCCCTACCCGTCTAATGTTGCACTCATCGTTACCATCCTCTGGAAGAATTACCACATTACAATTTTTTATTATTTCTTTCATTGATTTATTCATTTTTTTTTCAATTATCGAGACAAATCCTTTGGTAAATCTAGTTTCTAAAATATCTGTGATTAATACGGTTGGAATCTTTTTATTTTGCGCCATTGTAAGTGAAGCAAAATCTTCATCACTTACCACAATAGTTGGGTTATCACTTTCAATAATTTTCTGGGAAATTTTTTTACAGTTTTTATAATATTGATAATAATTCCAAAGCCACTTTGCAGAATTTTTTAAAGATCCATCCTCTACAATAAATTGTGGCGCCTTGTAAACATTCTCAACTTTAAAATCTAAATTTTTTAAAATTTTAGCTGCACCATTTCCAGTAACAAAATTAGTTGAAATATCTTCAAAATTATTGGCTATTGCAATATCTCGTGTTACATGACCTAAACCAATAGGACTAGAAAAAAAATCTATTTCAATCACAATCATGTTAATTTTTAATAGACTTTTTAGATTTTGGATTGTCTCAAAGTTTAAATGGTTTTTAAAAAGGTAAATCACTGGGCTCATAGTCCAGGTCGGTTATGACGTCGCCCTTACACGGCGAAGATCCGGGGTTCAAATCCCCGTGGGCCCATT
>DATKYM010000092.1:0-24028 GCA_035528495.1 Nitrosopumilaceae archaeon | reverse complement strand
GCTGCTCCAGCATTTTCCATCATGAATTTTTTTAAAAATCCCATATTATGCCCGTTATTTTCGATTTGATACATTTGATCTACAGATATTTCCATAAAGAATGTAAAATAGACGTAAAATATGAGCTTTGAGAATACGTTTTGTGTCTAAAACACGCTTAAAATGAGTCAATTTCTTGAAAAACAAGATTAGATTTTGAAGTGTTAACGAGTTTATCGACTATCAGTAAAAAGGCAATCCCCCCCTTTTACGCATAAAGTTGTGCTGTTTCTAGGAAAAATAATTTCAAATAAAATAATTTAGTACCATTTTATGGATTTAGCCGCTGCATAAAGTCTTGGTGTTGCATTAGATTGTTCATAAATTGCGGATTTTCCATCATAGTATCTATCATTTGTTCTCGTAGCTGTGGATCATCCATCATCTGATTCATGATTTCTGGACTATACATAGGACCTGTCATTCCATGACCTAAGATGGGTATATTTGGTTGATTGTAAAACACTACAGAACCTACTCCAAATCCAACAAAAAATACTAAAATCGATACTGCTACCAAAATTGTTTTATCCATATTGTTCTTTCTTGTTTTCATCTTTTATAGTAATGAACTGATTATTCTTAATGAGAATCATGTATGATAATACAACGGACGGATAAATCCCATATACTCCAATGTAAAGTGATGACTAAATTCAAAAATTCATTGAGATAGAGTATGACTCAAGAAGTAACAACTAGCAAAGGAAAAAATATTCTGTTATTGTTACTGTTTGCACTGCTTTCTGCATTTATTATTGGAATGCTCTATCTTTCTACAGTTGATCTTGTTGAAGAACAAGTAGGTGCTACCCCATATGCATCATGGTTACTCATAGCTTATGCAGCTGGACTTTCAATGATAATTCTTCCATGTACTTTGCCAATGGTATTCATTATAGTTCCACTATGTATGGGAAAAGGATATAAAAATGGTCTGAGCATCGCTGTTCTTTTTGGCATAGGATTAGTGATAACAATCACTGCTTATGGTATAGCAGTGGCATTGCTTGGACAATACACAGGAATTGACCAAGCAACTAGAGTTATGTGGTTTTTTGCAGGAGCTATAGCATTCACTTTTGGTTTGTCTGAATTAAAATTACTAAACTTGAAATTACCATCTTATGCTGGCACCCCAAAATTCATAGAGAAAAGAGGAGACAAACTAAAACCACTGCTCATGGGTTTGCTTTTGGGTAATGCTGGTGTTGGATGTCCCAATCCATTCTTCTATTTTCTGTTAACATACATCATAGGAACTGGTAGTGTGGTTGTAGGGGGCTCATTAGGATTAATTCATGGTATTGGAAGAGCAGTTCCTCTCATATTTATTGCAATTTTAGCTATACTTGGAATTAGTGCAACACAAACTTTGGTAAAGAAAAGAGTAGCTGTTGAAAAGGCAACAGGTTTTGGATTATTAGCTGTTGGTGCATTCATACTTTTACTAGGACTTTTTGGACATCCTTGGTGGGAGCGTTCACCTTTTCATCTAGCTTGGAATGAAGTCATGCCATTGTTTGGGATAGAACCAGAGCTGACAATGGGGGCGCATATTATTATGCCAATTCCTTGGACCATGCTAGTATTATTGATTGCAATTCCAGCTATAGGATATGGGGTGAAAGAAAAATATGGTAAGTAAAAAAGCGATTAACTCAGTTGTACTTGGTTCCATAGTGGTAGTTGTTGTAGTTGGATACATTTTGATGAATTATTCTCCAATGAATACTACATCAGGAGAAGACAAGAGTTTTGATATTGTATCATTTCAGTGGGGTTTTGAACCACAGTTTATCAAAGTTAACAAAGATGATCATGTCATCCTAAAACTTTCTAGCGATGATGTAGCACATGGTATTGCCATTGATGAATATCAAATCAATGAACCAATTATTCCAGGTCAGATGTCAGAAGTGGAGTTTATTGCTGACAAACCAGGGACTTTTCATTATTACTGTTCTGTTCCATGTGGCGAAGGACATGATGAACAAGGAGGATACCTAACTGTAAATGATCCATCTGAACCTGAACCAGAGATTGCTACTGTTACTTCCGTGCTAACAGATGTAGAGATAACTATTGATGGAATTATTGATGAACGATGGAACAAAGCAACTGAAAGCATCTTTTCAACATTGTATGTTCATGAGAACCGACAAATTTCTGCAAAGTCATTAAATGATGGTACGAGAATCTATTTCTTGTTACGATGGCAAGATGATGATGCAAACAACGATGGTACAACTGAAACAGATAGAATTGCTTTAGGTTTTGACATTTCTGGCGATTCTGATATTGCAATGGGGGCAGCTGGAGTTCCACATGTCACAGTGCCTCAGAGAACCATTGGAGAAGGTATTGTAGATATTTGGCACTGGAAGGCATTTGACAGTCATACAGAATCCCTAAATGTAATAGATGATGAATTTGCTGGACCGTTTGAGCAACTAAAGGATCACTACTACAGAGACGATGATAATAATCAGGGAGGAAACAATGATCTTACTGCAGTTGGCGTTTATGATTCTAATGCAGGAGAATGGATAGTTGAGGTTTCAAGATTACTTGTTACTGAAGATACTAAAGTGCCAGAATTTGGAATGATGGATAAACAGTTTACAGTTGGAAATGAATACAAAATTGGATTTGCTATTTGGGATGGAGGTCAAGGAGAAACAGCAGGGAATCACGCTGTTACTGAATGGGGTAAGTTGAAGGTAGAATGATTACAAGGAGAAATCAGAAATGGTAAAGGATCTTGTTTGTGGTATGGACATAGATTCAGACAAATCAGCAAAATTGGAACATGAAGGGACAACATACCACTTTTGCAGTCCTACATGTCAATGGGCATTTCAGACAGATCCGAAGTTGTTTATAAAAAAAGAATCATGAAAGTGGAGATTCTAACCACTCCAGGTTGCTCAAACTGTAGCGTTGTTGAAAAAATGCTTGATGAAATGAAAGTGTCTTATCAAGTAATTGATGTAACTGAAAAGCCAGAGTATTTAGAAAAATATCCCATATACACAGCCCCTGGAATAGTGATAAATGGAAAGTTAGAATTTACAGGCGTTCCAAAAAAACAAGAGCTTGCTGAAAAGTTAAAAAGATAATTCAATTCTAAATACCATACAAAAATCAAATTTGTGAATTAGCCTAATTCTTTATCCCTTTCTAACTCGTATAATACATTATGAGTGAAAACAAAGTTGTTGCAGCTTATAGAAAATATGCAGAAAATTATGATTTAACTGTAAAATTTTACCGTCTGCTAGGCCTCAAAATTGGAAAGTATCGAAAAATGACAGTCAATGCATTAGAACTATCAAAGGGTGATACTGTTGTGGAGCTTGGTTGTGGAACTGGATTAAATTTTCCTCTTGTTTTAGATATAATCGGGCCAGAGGGTAAACTAATTGGAGTTGACATTACTGATAAAATGCTTGATCAAGCAAGAAAACGAGCAGTAGAAAACGGATGGAATAATGTTGAATTGGTACAAAGTGACTTTGCAGAATATCAATTTCCTAATAGTTTAGATGGAATTTACGAAACAGGTGCATTACAATATTCGACGCAATATGACAAAATAATTAAACGAGGATATGAGGCATTAAAGCCTGGAAAAAGTTTTGCAGTATTTGATTTTAAAATGTCTAAAGGTCCTGCAAGAATTTTTGCACCGCTTTTGATTCTTTTTACCAAACCCTTTGAGGCAAATGAAGAATATTTGCAACGACATGCATGGGAATCAATTGAAAAATATTTTGAAAAAACCACTTTTACTGAAGGTTGGGGAGGTTTTGTGTATCTTTCAGTAGGGACAAAATTGTAACTCAGCTTAATATTGTTATTTTTTAGATTTTAACTCTTTTTCTAATCTTTTTTCTAATATTTCCAAACGCCTTGTCCATGCTTTTGCTTCAACTTGAAGTTGTTTTTTCCATACTTTGACTTCATCAAGTATCTCTTTTTCCCAATTTTTTCTTGTTTCCTTTTTCTTCATTTTTCCTTTTTATTTTGTTTTTTTAATTCTGCCAGTGTCTGCTTGTTTATTTTTACAAGTTCTTCCATATGTCCCATACATTTTTTCATCATATCTGACTTTTTTTTGACTCCCATCATTTTTTTCATCATCATTTTTTTCATTTCTTTAGGCATTGAAATATCATCCATTTTCATTATGCATCTTTTTGTCGTAGATACACATAAGATCAAAATATGATTATCAAATGTGAGTTTTTGTTTTCGATTCTCATCCTTCCCAAAAAATAATTTCAAATTTTCTTCGGATCATCCAAAGTAGAACAGAATATCATAAATCTTAGGGTATCAATGAATTAAATATTTTATTGTTATTTTTCAATACGCTTAAACAATAGGGTAAATTATCATGTTTTATTGAATATTTCAGGTAAATTTTTAATTGGTTTGGCAATTATCTCTTTGATAGTTACAGGATATGTCTCAAGTGTGGATTATGTCTACGCTAGTTACATTGACAAGTTTTCTCTTCCGTATGTTTTAGAGCATTTAACTGAATCAGAGATAAAAAAATGTGAATCAATTCATGATGATTTTGTTTCTTTATCTGATTCTGATTTTTACACTAGATATCAAACTCACGCTTTTGCTGGAAACTGTGTAATGTTGTATGAGGATTCATCATGGGATTATGAAGGTTCAGATAGATATGAAAAACTTTCAGATAAATCTGAAATATTAATACAAGAACGTGAAGCAGAATTAAAAAAAAAGCCGTGAAAATTTTCATATAGAATTAAAATCATTAACTGAGCTCCAAATTCCAGGAACTTTCCTGTTTAAATTTGATGGATGTACTGGGGACCAATCTATCCACGCAAAGGATATTTCCGTAGTTTCGGATAAAGAAACGGTTTTACTAACTAAATTTGTAGGTGAAGAAAGAATAATTTCTCCAGGTGTGTGTAATGCAGTGGAAGTTCAAATCAGAGCAGATGATCCTGCTTCGATTAAAGTGGTCATTCCAAGTCTAGATGTGGAGGTATCCACAAAACTAGATAAGAGAAAAACCGACAACATTCCCACCGAACCTGATATTCCAAGTAAAGTTGTCAGGAGTGATGATGATCCTTTGAGTTTCTATGGAAAAGGAATTGTTGTAGGTGAGGATTTCAAAGATGGGTCAATTTGGACGGGTATTAAGGGGGACAAAGCTACTATCATAGCACAATGGGATCTTGGAAGATCAAAAATAATTTCGAATATATCTTCAAGTTCTGATTGTGAATTAAATTATCAAATTTGTGTTAATGCAACTGTAACAAGTTCTGATAACAGTAAAGCAGTAAAAGTTGGGGATGCATTTCTAATCAAAATAGACACTGAAAATAAAAAACAGGTGATTGTTGGTACATTTGGTTTTCTTGAGAATGTAGAGATTGTTTTAGTTATTAGTAAGATTTACTAAAATCCAAAAATAAAATCTATTCTCTGTTAACTCTAAACTTTACCAGATATACTCCAGCACCGACAATTCATAAAACCTAATTTTTAGAGATATGTTTTGTGTGTAAAATAGAATTAATTGGATATTTTCATTAATCCTTCTTTGATCATGAACTGGATTCCTTGGACAAATGAACTGTCATCAATCTGACCATCTGCCCACCATCCTGCATTATTCTTAACCCAGTCAGGGATTTTATTGGCTTGTGAACCTGAACCTTGTTCAGTTACAGGTATTTTCATTATTCCTTCTTTAATCATGAACTGGATTCCTTGGACAAATGAACTGTCATCAATCTGACCATCTGCCCACCATCCTGCATTATTCTTAACCCAGTCAGGGATTTTTGCATCAGTAGATAGTTCTTGTTCTAAAGATGTGGCCTCACCAAAATTTATTACAAATAACATGATGTCTACTGTTGCCTTTGAGCTTCCATACTGAGATTTGACTTTGTATTCGCCTTCATGAAATTTCTCATTTAATGTAATGTTATGGGAAAATGTAGCATCAGCATTGACTAGAGTTTTTTGAGTCACAATTAGGCTGTTCTTTGAATCAAAAATTGAAATCCGCAAATCTCTACCTTCATCATACTTGTTGACACTTCCAGAAAATGTTATTGATTCTCCAAGATTGTATGATTCTTTATCAAAGCTTATCTCTACAGAATAATTTCCAGCACTGCTTTGTTCTGGAGGACCTCCATAACCTAAAGCATGCTGTCCTAAAGAAGATACGACAAGTAATGACATTGCAGTAATAATAAAAATTTTGTTAAATTTCATAACCAATCTACTGCATTTCTTTCTAGATTTAAACGGTGAGTGAGTGGTTTAATGAAATTAGAATTAAAATTTAATTTGTAGTTATAGATTATATACCTAAATTTGTTAGAGGTTAATTTTCTAATTTTAGCAATTGCCTCAATCATCAAAAAATTCGTCTAGTTTTTTGTCGACACTTTCTTGTTTTTCTTTGAAGGTTTGATATTTTTTATCCCATTTGGATAGAGAAAGCCATTGCTTGATTCCAATCCCTAACCACACTAAAGATATGGCAAAAATCAGTAACTGAGGTGGTTGTAAGAGCACTTTGTTACCTTGGGTACCTAAGAGTCGATCTTGTAGGAGGATACATTCTCTTTTGGGAATATCACTTTGTAAACAACGTTCTTTTATTCGCTCTTCTAGCCTTTGGTCAAATTTATCAGTAAATGGGGAATCAAATGCACTAGTCATTGCAACTAAAGCAATGGGGGGAATTATCAAAGTAGTCAATATCATAATCATAAACATTTTTTTTGTTTTACTCAGTTGGAACATCATGCCATCCATGATCTCAAAGATACTGGTGCGTTCATCTTTGTTTGATTTGGACATTAGTTTAAAATCTCCAATATGGTCTTAAAACCTTTAGATAACATTGTTACTCTACTCCTCGCCCTCTTGGAAACATGTCTTCATAGGGTTCTAAAATTAATTTACAAAATTCATGGCCTTTAGGACTAACCTTGAATTTTATTATCGTCTTTTTACCCCATGGTTCCTCTTTTCTATCAATTAATCCTTTTTTCTCCATATCTATTAGAATTTCTTTATGTTTTGCAATGTTTAATCCACAATAGCTCAGTAATTTTGTTTGATTCATCTCTCCGTATTCTGATAAAATCAAAATAATGTCCTTTCTAATGTAGGTACGATCCCTATATCCTGTGGTCAGTTTTTATCATTCCTTAAACAAATTCTCACTGTTTTATGTTAATTTTAACAATTGCCACTAAACCACTATTTTAACACAGGAGTATTTAGAATTACCACAAGAAATCAATACTAAAGATTCACTCATTAGAAAAGTTTTTTGGGAATTATTTTTTTTCTCAGTTTTTAATTTTTATTATTAGGGGAAATTTTATATTTTCTAATTTGTTGATGGATTTTTTCAAAATATAGGATATTCATAAATTTGATGATTTCAGATATGCCAAGAGAATGTAGAATTAGAAAATTTCCACAAACTCTTATTTTGTAGTAGTTTCGTGGTTTGATTATTGCAACATGAAATTGTAAAAAATCCAATGGGGTTAATTGAATTTTCAATGAATGCCGGAGAAAAAATTATAGCTGAGGCAGCTGCGATGGTCTATATTCAAGGAAATGTTAAAACTGAAACTAAAATGAGGAAGGGGGGCTTTTTAAAATCGCTCAAAACAGCTGCTCTTGGCGGTGAATCCTTTTTTGTAAATGAGTTTATTGCGCAAGAAGACAATTGTAAGTTAGGCATAACTGGAAACATGCTTGGAGACATTGAAGTAATTAAGGTAGACCAGGAGTTTATTGTAAACTCTGGAGCATTTGTAGGGTCTACAAGCGATTTGACCTTAGATACTAAATGGCAGGGGTTCACAAAGGGAATTTTTGGCACCAATATGTTCATGTTAAAAACAGTGGGTACAGGTGACATGTTTGTTAATGGATGGGGTGGCATTTTAAAGAAAGAGCTAAACGTAGGTGAACGAATGGTTTTAGATAATTATCAACTCGTTGCATTAAGTAGTACTGCAGAATATAGAGTAACAAAACATGGAGGATTCAAGACCACTTTATTTGGAGGAGAAGCCCTCGTCATGGAGATTATAGGTCCAGGAATTGTATACATGCAAACAAAGAACTTTATGGAATTTGTTAGAGCCATAATCCCATTTCTTCCAAAAAATCGTCAATAGCTTTTTCTAAATATTTAATTTTTAGAGAAATTTTAGATGATGACTCATAGTAAAAGTCAAATTTTGAGTTACAAACTAGCGGGTCCTAGAATATTTTTTTAATATGTGAGGTTTTGAATTTTTTTAACGGTCTCATTGAGTGAATCAACGAGTGATTTTTTCTGATCAAGGTCAGTTGCATCCAAAAATTGTTGTCTGAGTTCTGATAATTGTTCTTCAAGAAGTGTTAATTCGCTTTTTGGTTTAACTTGGACATTATTAATAATATTAGTAATTTCACCGTTGGTTTGTGATTTTGATTCATCGTTGGATTCAACATTTTCACATCCATAACATGGTGCATCTTCGTCATCCTCAAACCTTGGAAGTTTTCCTTTTGAATCAAAATTGGATTGAATATCCTCATTTGCAAATCCGTATTTGATATTGAGTTCTTCGATATAGTTTATCATATCTACTCTTGGCATTGATGCATATTTGAAATATTCTCGTTGGGCATCATAAAATGATCCGCCATTTTCTAAAACTAAATTCTTTGCAGCAATTGCAAGTTGGACCTTTGCATTTAGATAATCAAATTGATCCCAGAATATTCCATGATACGTAGAATTTATTCTCTCGATGAATTTTTTAAATGCATTTTTTGGAGTGAAGTCCAAATATTTATTATTCATAGAGTTAAGATCTTCTTTTAATCGGTCATCTACAATTTTTCTTGTTTTCTCAACTTCGATTTGTTCTTTAGTTAAGGGAAGAAAGGTTGTTTTTCCTTCTGACATTTGTTTGTGCCTTAGTTTTTGTGCCTCCATTTCAGCAATTATTTTCATCGCAAAGGGATCATTTTTCAATTTATCAGAAACTAAAATTATTGGTGTGGATTCTGATTCTGCAAAAGCTTCTTGCCAGTTATTTGTTCCAGAAATTATTATCATACCCGCAACCAAAACTAGAACTCCAGATAACAATTTTGGAACGATGGTGTTATTCACGATGATTATGTTGAAGGTTTTTTCTTAATAAAGAAAAAGCAGGATTTATTCTAATCAATAATCAGTAGGAATTTAGAGTAATAGTTATAAAAAATGAAAAATTGGATTAATTTTTTATTAATTCCTGTGACTAGGACACTATTCACAAAACAATTCCAAGAGTAGAAAAATTATTTATTTCCAAACGGCTTTATCCTAGTTTTTACTCCTATTCAGAATGACCTTAAAAAATGTAAAATCATCTTTGAATAAAATTTCAAAAGCATTAGCAAATGTTCAAGACGATAGAGAATTTTTATTAAAAAATACCCGTGAAATAATTATTCTCTGTAGTCGTGCAATAATTTCTATACACAAAGGTGATTTAACAACAGGGAAAAAAAATCTGTCAGAAGTAGATTTGTTATTAACAAAATATAGAAAAAAAGCCACATCTAATTTACGGCGTTATTTAATTACCTCAGAGCAAGAGTATGTAGAAGCTTCTTGTTTACTTGCAGTAGTCGAAGATAGAGAAATACCTTCAGATAAAAAACTAAAAGTTATGGAGGAATCATATGTCTTGGGATTGTTAGACTGTGTTGGAGAATTGAAGAGAATGGTTTTTGATAAAATTCGAGTCGGTGAAACCGAAAGAGCTTTGAAAATATTTGAGATTATGGAGAATTTGTATCTGAGTTTATACCCATTTTCTATGTACGATAAAGTGGTCAAAGAGGCTAGAAGGAAAATTGACGTTAATCGAATTTTGGTGGATGATGTAAGAGGAGCAATTACAGAGGAAAAAAGGCGATCTGAATTAATTAAAGCCTTAAACCAATTAAAAAAATAATTTAATTTTTCTGATGGGAAATTTGTATGCGGGCGATGGGATTTGAACCCACGTACTCCTAAGAGACTAACCCCTCAAGCTAGCGCCTTTGGCCAGGCTGGGCGACACCCGCATGAAATTTTGCTTGTATGGTTTTTATAATCCTTGATTACTTTTTCGTTCGTATGTTAGTTCCTGTAAGATGTTTCACGTGTGGAAATCTTGTTGCAGATAAATTTGAAGACTATCAGACCAAAGTAAAAACAGGGGAAAATCCAGGTAAGGTATTAGATTCCTTAGGAATCAGTAGATATTGTTGTAGGAGGATGCTTTTGACCACTGTGGAAACCGTTCAACAAGTAATTCCATTCTATGAAGCTATTCAGAGAAGACATCAAGAAGTTCAATCTGAGTTAGAATAGATTGGCAAGAATCACCTCAATTAAAGGACGAATCATCTATAATAGTAGAGGAAGTAAAACAATTGAAGTCGACATTATTTCAGATAACAAATTTTTTGGAAGAGTTTGTGCACCATCGGGAGCTAGTGTTGGAAAATATGAAGCTGTTAGTTTTCCAAATGAAAAGCCAGAAGAGAGTCTTCAAATATTAAACAATAATTCTCAGAAATTTATCGGATTAGATGTTTCAGATTTAAAATCAATTCATGAGACACTAAAAAGTTTGGATGATTCATCAAACTATTCTAAAATTGGAGGCTCATTAGCTTTTGCAGTTACTATTGCATCAATGGAATCTGCCTCAAAGTCATTGGATCAACCCTTGTTTCAAACCTTATCATCTGAATCTTCATTCAAGTTTCCATATCCGTTAGGAAATATTTTAGGTGGTGGAGCTCATGCAGGTCCAGGGACTCCAGACATTCAAGAAATTTTAATTTGTGCAACAGGATCAAATACCATAAGAGATTCAATAGAAACTAATCTTTCAGTACATAAAGAATTACGTAAAGTTTTAGAAAAAAAAGATCCAAATTTTACTAATGGGAGAGGAGATGAAGGAGGATGGGCTCCAAAATTAAACAATGAACAAGCCTTGGAGGCTTCCGCAATAGCCATTGAAAATTTAGGATTTACTTTAGGAAAAGAAGTTTCTTTAGGTGTAGACTTTGCAGCATCTACTCAATGGAGTGAAGAAAAGAAGAAATATCTTTACGAAAGAGCTGGATTTGAAAACTCCTCTGAGCAACAAATTGATTTTGCTGCAAACATTATTGAAAAATACAAGATAATTTATGCTGAAGATGCTGTTCACGAAGAAGCTTTTGAGGATATGGCAGAGTTGACAAAAAAATTCCCAAATACTTTGGTGGCAGGGGATGATCTTACTGTTACAAATAAGGATATCCTGAGAAAAGCCATTGGGTTAAAATCTTGTAATGCAGCTATTCTAAAAGTCAATCAAGCAGGAAGTCTCTATGATGCTTTAGAGTTTGCGGAGGTAGCAAACCAAAACAATGTAACACTTATCACATCACATAGATCTGGCGAATCCACTGATTCTCATATAACACATATTGGCTTGGCGACCAAATCAAAATTGCTCAAAGTAGGTATAGTAGGTGGAGAAAGAGTATCTAAATTAAATGAGCTTTTACGCCTGTCAGAGCATGATTTAATACGCGGTATGGTTGAGGTTTAAAATCGCCATGAGTGAACAACCAGAATTTACAGATCTCAAAAAGAAGGTTCTTTCAACAGGCATTAGGGTCGGAACACAAGTAAAAACAAAATTCATGACTCCCTTCATTACAAAAGCAAGTCCGGAGGGTCTTTACATGCTTGATCTAGACATTACTCTTGAAAAAATAAAAACAGCTGCGAAATTCATCAACAGGGTTGGAACAGATAAACTCATTGTATGTTCAGGGCGACAATATGCAAATACCCCCATTGAGAAATTTTGTGAAATGTTAGATACTAAAAAATTACTAGGAAGATTTTTGCCTGGAACCCTGACAAATCCTTCTTTGCCTTACTATATTGAACCAAAATTGGTTTTAATTTCAGATCCTCAAGTAGACGAACAAGCCATGATAGAGGCAACTAATGCAGGCATACCAATTATCGGAATTTCAAATACAGATAACATCACATCAAAATTAGATGTAATTATACCGGCAAATAATAGAGGTAGAAAAGCACTTGCTACTGTCTATTGGTTGTTGGTTCGTCAAATTCTCATAGAGCGAGGAGAGTTAAAAGAAGATGAATCAATGAAATATGAAATCGATGATTTCGAAACAAAAATCACGGAAGAGGAAATCGAGTAATGCAAATTAGAACACCGGCAGTAGCCGGAATGTTCTATCCAAGTGAAAAAAATAAATTAATTAAATTAATTGATGATTGTTTTTTACATCTACTTGGGCCAGGAAAGAATCCTCAAAAAAACGATGGTGAAAAAATATTCGGTGTAATATGCCCACATGCAGGTTATGTATATTCTGGACCAATTGCCTGTCACTCTTTTTATTCGATATCATCAGAATCACCAGAATTATTCATAATTATTGGACCTAACCATTGGGGAATTGGTAGGAGTGTTGCAACAATGAAAGATTGTAAATGGGAAACCCCACTTGGAGCAGTGGAAGTAGACTCTAAAGCAGCAGAAGAGATATCTCAAATATCACAAAATATAGAGTCAGACTTTTTTTCTCACACTAGAGAACACAGTATAGAGGTCCAAATTCCTTTTTTGCAAAAGACATTTTCTAATTTCAAAATCTTACCAATATCTTTGATTAACCAGAGTAAAGAAATTGCAGAAGATGTAGGATTGGCAATTGCAAAAATCGCAAAGAAAAAAAATACAATGATACTTGGATCGTCTGATTTTACGCATTACGAGCCAAATGAATTTGCTCACCAACAAGACTCAGCTTTGATTGAGCCAATTTTGGAGATGAATGTTGACCGATTTTATGAGGTTTTAAAGGAAAGAAAAGTTACTGCCTGTGGCTACGGTGCAATAGCATCTACAATTATTGCCTGCAAAAAACTTGGGGCAAAAAAGGGAAAATTGCTCAAATATGCTACTAGTGGAGACGTGACTGGCGATATGAGTTCAGTGGTGGGATATGGATCCATAGTGTTCACTTGAAATCAAAAGCTTCTGCACCTGGAAAAATTATCCTTTTTGGGGAACATTTTGTAGTTTATGGAACTAAAGCCATTTTGTGTGCAATTAACAAAAGAATTACAGTCACAGCAGAAAAAACTTACGATAGTAAAATTGCTATAAAGTCAAGTGTTGGAAATTTGGTATTAGAGCCAAAAATACCAATTAATGAAATAAATATCTCTCTACGACCTTTTTATTTTTTAGCAGACATGATGATTCAAAAATATAATGAAACAACAGGAATAAAGATAACAATCGATTCTGAAATTCCTTTGGGAGTAGGACTAGGTTCATCATCAGCATGTTGTGTCGCAAGTGCAGCTGCTATTTCAGGAGTTTTTGAAAAAAGATCTAGAGAAGAGATCCTGCAAATGGCAATTGAAGCAGAAAAAACCATTTTTCCAAATACCTCAGGTGCAGATTGTACAGTTTGTACTTATGGAGGTTTAATTCGATTTGATAAACAAAATGGTCATTCAAAGATAGAGTCTGAACCTAAGTTTCATCTAGTTATTGCAAATTCCAAAAAGGAGCATTCTACAAAAGAGGTGGTTTCTAATGTAAAAAAATTCAAAGAAACAAATGAAGATCATTTTGCCAGGATGTGTATTCAAGAGAATGATTTGATAGAAGATGTTTTGCTATGCTTAAAAAACAATGATTTAAAATGCATTGGAAAAAATTTGATAAAAAATCAAGAATATCTTGAAACAATTGGAGTGTCTAATGAAAAACTAAGAAATATGATAGAGATTGCAACCAAATATTCCCTTGGTGCAAAGATCACAGGTGCAGGTGGTGGAGGATGTATTTTTGCTTTAACAGATGAAAACAATATGAAAAAAACTATTCATCAATTACAGGAAAATGATGTTGATTGCTTTTCTGTGAAGATCGATTTTAAAGGATTGGATACTTTTTAATTGACTAGAAATTTGGTGACAGCATGATCCTGATAAAACTAGGAGGCTCAATTATCACCAATAAGGAAAAACCCCTATCCCCTAGGAAAAAAACCATAGAAAAAATTGTCAAGAATTTAAAAAAAATTAACGAACCCATTATCATTGTTCATGGAGGAGGATCGTATGGTCACTATTGGTCGGTAAAATATGATATGCATACCAAGCCCAGAAAATATGATGTAAGGGGTGTGTCGATAATAAAAAATTCGATGATTGATCTTAATAAAATAATTTTAAATTCATTTTTAAAAAATCGATTAAACCCCTATTGCATACCACCGACTGATTTTATGAGAGGCGACAAGCCAATAATTCAAAAGATAAAAGAGATTGAAAAAATTGCAAAATCAGGTTTTATCCCTGTTACTTTTGGAGACGCCCTGTGGTACGGACAAAATAAAACATATATCTTGTCTGGAGATAAAATTATGACATATTTTTCAAAAGTTCTAAAACCGAGATTAAGTATTTTTGCTCTCAATGAGGATGGATTGTACTCTGATCTAAAAACAAAAGAATTGATTTATGAATTAAAAAATGAAAACCCAACAATTTCCAAAAACATGATGGATGTTACAGGTGGTATGACTCGAAAAGTAGAGGAGGCATCAAAAATTTCCAAGATGGGGGTAAATGTTTTTTTTGTAAATGGTAACAAATCTGAACGAATTGTGAAAGCGATTAAAAATAGGAAATTTGAAGGAACCTTGTTTAGAGGAAAAAGAAATGTCTGATGAATATCTAATTTTAGTGGATAAAAAAGATAATCCCATAGGAACTGAGGAAAAAGTAAAATGCCATTTACCCAATGGTATTTTGCATAGAGCATTTACAGCATTGCTTTTTGATAAGAATGGAAGATTGGTATTAACAAGAAGAGCCAAAGAGAAGATGCTGTGGCCAAATGATTGGGATGGAACAGTTGCAAGTCATCCAAGAGAATCTGAGACCTATGTATCCTCCGGAGAAAGACGAATGCCTGAAGAATTAGGCATTCATTGTAAACTAGATTATCTATTCAAATTTGAATATCATGTCCCATACAAGGATATTGGATCTGAAAATGAAATTTGTGGAACTTTGATAGGAATAGTGGATGATTCTTCTCAATTTAGAAAAATTGAAGGTGAAATTGATGAATTTAAATGGATTTCGTCGAAGGAATTACTCTCAGAATTGAACATCAATCCCGAAATCTATTGTCCTTGGATGATTATTGCCCTAGAATTACTCGATAAATCCAAAAAGCCAATGTTAGAAAAATATTATAATATTTTATCTTCGTGGATGAGTGATGAAATGCATGAAACATTTCAGCAGGCCATTAAAGTTCATCTCCCAGATGATAATTGGAGAGTCGTAGAATGAACAAAACAAACTCCATTGAAAAAAATACAAAAATCGTAAACAAATACCTTAAAACAAAATTAAAAGGAAATCCTAAAATGCTCTATGATGCTGCAGGGCACCTTATTGTTAATGGAGGAAAGCGGCTCAGGCCATATATGGTGATTAAAAGCTGCCAAATTTTGAATGGGAAGATCTCTGAAGCGATACCAGCTGCAAGTGCAGTGGAAATGGTTCATAATTTTACCTTGGTTCATGATGATATTATGGATAATGATGAGATACGTCACGGTGTGCCAACTGTTCATAAAAAATTTGGAATGCCAGTGGCAATACTAGCAGGTGATGTATTATTTTCTAAGGCGTTTCAAATAATTTCAAATTCAAAATTATCAGGTAATGCTATGACTCAGTTAATTTCTCATCTTGCAAAGGGTTGCGTTGATGTATGTGAGGGTCAATTATTAGATATTAAAATGGCTGAAGAAAAAAGAATCCCATCTCAATCGGAATATATTAAAATGATAGGTAAAAAAACTGCTGCCCTATTTGATGTTTCATGTGCAATGGGAGCCATTTGTGCAACTAACAAAACAAAGGATATCAAAAATCTGTCGTCTTTTGGAAAAAATTTAGGAATTGCTTTTCAAATTACCGATGATCTAATAGGGGTAATGGGAGATCCTAAAATTACCAAAAAACCAGTTGGAAATGATCTTAGAGAAGGAAAGAAATCCCTCCCAATTCTAATGGCCATAAAATTAGCAAAAGGTAAAAACAGAAAAATAATCTTAAAAGCATTTGGCAATCATGAAATATCTAAAAGTGAACTCAAAAAAGCAATAGATGTTATTCGAACGCTTGGAATAGAAGAAAACGTAAGAAATCAGGCACTAAAATATGCTGAAAGGGCAGAGAAATCACTATCAAAATACTCGGGTTCCGCTAAAAAAGAACTAATAGACTTGCTTGATTTTGTGGTTAAACGAAGTCTTTGAAAGGGTGTTTTTTTGAACTTTTATAATTTAATGATAAATTAGGGTTATTTTTTTGAAAAATTTAATTATCCAGGTTTCATTTTAGAGAAATTTGGATTTACAACTATGGCAATAACCAATTAGTTCAAAGTTTCCTTTTAAAATAAGGTACTTGGACTTTTTTTCTGCTCGGTCTTGAATTTCTTTGAGAGTACCTTCATCTACATCATCTATTTTTCCACATTTCATACAGACTAAATTGATATGAGCATCAATATGTGCATCAAATCTAGATTCTCCACTTACTTCAATTTCGTTAACTAATTTTTTTTCTCTGAGGAGATTTAGCGTTTTATACACTGTAGAAAGGCTTACCATTGGGTATTTTTTTTGGATAATTTTATGGATATATTCAGCACTAGGATGATCCTCTGTTTTTAGAAGATAATCTAAAATCGCAACTCTTTGGGGAGTAATTCTAAAGCCATCCTCACGCAAAGATGACACTAGTTGCTCCAATTGCTGCATAATTTTCATATAATTTTATTATATTTATATCTATTATTAGTTGATAGTAGTTCCTAATTGATAATAACACTTATTTAGGATTCATTCCTAATAGTATTTATGGAAACAAAGTTAATTTATTCAAATAATTTTGAAGAAAAAAAACAAACTGTAAACAAAGCTATACGAATTTGCATTAATTGTGGAAGTTTATCAGTACATATTGAAAATTATGGTATTTTCTGTAAAGAATGTGACATGTTTTTTGATGTCAAGGGAGGTAAGAATTGATCCAGAATGCCTGTAGAAGTGTTTGTAGATATTATGATGCAGACTCTTCATTTAGGAATTCTAGAGTAGATATTTTTAGAAAACATTGTCCAACATGTAATTTGACTTTGGTTTCAAAATATAACAGGTGTCCCTGTTGCCACGACAAATTTGGAAAGGGTGATTATTGATGGGATATTGTTGTAAAGGAATTTGTGTGGAATTTAAAGGAGAAAAAGTACCAAACGGTTCACGATATGGGATTGGTCAAAAAAGATGTTCAATGTGTAGTATGTTTCTAACTATCACCAGCGTAAGATGTCCTTGTTGTGGTGCAATCCTGAGAACAAAATCAAGAACCAAGAAGATTTTATTGAAGCAAGATAGTTGGAATTGAAAATCTGCCGTACAAAGAATTTCAATAATTTTTGAAAAAAGACCATTTATAAAATCTGATATTGAACCTTTTGGCAAAGCAGGGTTAACTGTTTGACCTTTTGGTAAATTGCCTAAAAATTTCCGATTTTCAGAGTTTTTTAAGGAAAAAATTGTCCATTAGTATAAAAAAGCCGCAGTAGATCTCATCCTTAAAGGAGATGATAATTTGGATGGTGATTTAAAAAAAGATATTAGAAAATTTGCTTTACAAAATGCTTTTGAACATGAAGGACAAACTCAGGACAAAATTGTTTTGTCAAAAATTCTTGGAACTAAACCTGAATATCGCACAAAAGTAAAAGAGATTATTGGCGATATTTCTGAAATTGTCTCAGCCGTTAATCAACTTTCAATTGAAGGACAGAAAAAGGAGATTGATGAAAACTTTCCAGAGATATTAAAACCCAAAGAGAAAATAATAGAAAGAGAAGGTTTGCCACCTCTTGAAGGAGCTATACAAGGTAAAGTAGTAACTAGATTTCCACCAGAACCAAATGGATATCCACACATAGGGCATGGAAAAGCTGCAATCATTAATTCAGAATATGCAAAGATGTATGGTGGAAAATGCATTTTGAGAATGGATGATACAAATCCTGAAGCTGAAAGAATGGAATATCATGCAGCTATAAAAGTTGGATTGGATTGGTTAGGAATAAAATTTGATGTTATTAAAAATACTTCAGATGATATGGAATTATTCTATGAAAAAGGAATGGAGTTAATTAATTCTGGAAAAGCATACGTTTGCACCTGTAAAAGAGATACCGTTAGCAAATACCGAAGAGAACGTAGAGCATGTAAATGTAGTTTGGGAGATATTAAACAAAACCATAAAGGTTGGACAAAAATGTTTGAAAAATTCAAGCCAGGTGATGCAATAGTAAGATTTCGTGGAGATATGAAATCAGATAATGCAGTAATGAGAGATCCAGTTTTATTTCGAATCATAGTTGAAAAACACTATACCTTAGGAGAAAAATATCGAGTATGGCCTAGTTATGATTTTGCAGTTGCCATTGAAGATAGTAATGACGGAGTTACCCATGCATTTCGTTCAAAGGAATTTGAATTGAGAAAAGATTTGATCAATGAAATTTTAGATGCATTAGGAATGCGAAAGCCATATCAGGATTTTTTTTCAAGGCTTGAATTTAAAGGAATGCCCATTTCAAAAAGAATTCTAAAACCACTGATAGATGAGGGTAAAGTTTCATGGTATGATGATCCAAGATTACCAACTCTTGAAGCACTTAGAAGGAGAGGAATAAAGGCAGAGGCAATTAAAAAATTTATTTTATCTTTGGGATTAACAAAAGCAAACACCCTTGCTCCTTTTGATGCACTGGAATCATTTAACCGAAAATTTGTAGATGCAAATAGTATTCGACTTTTTATGGTGAGAGAACCAAAAAAAATGCGAATAAACAAAATTCCATTTTCCTCAGTTGAAATCCCCAATCATCCAATAAGAGATATGGGAAAAAGGACCATCGAAATTGATGAAGATTTTCTAATTTCTGGGGATGATGCCCAAAACCTCAAAGAAGGTTCTCATTTAAGGTTGCTAGGCTTAGGAAATATTGTCATTAATAGAGTAGGTGAAGAATTAGAAGGAGATTTTGTTGAAGATGGAGAAACTTCAAACATTCAAAAAATTCAATGGATTCCTCAAAAAAATTCTCATATGATTAAACTCCTTATCCCAAATCAATTGTTTATAGATGATAAATTTAATGAAAATAGTCTCGAGGAATTAGAGGCATATACAGAACCACATTATCTAAAATTAAAAGAAGGAGAAGAAATTCAATTTGTAAGATTTGGATACTGCAGAAAAGATTCTCAAAACCAAGCAATATTTACTCACAAGTAAGGGATCAAATAATGAAGATTGCAAGATTGTCACATGATAATAGTGAAACATATGGAATTGTCAAAGGAGATAAGGTTGCTACGAAAGATGAAATTACTTACCAGACAGGAGTACCCATTCCACAAAGTATCAAAGACTTTTTGTTCGATGGATGGTATGATGAGATTAAAGACAAAATAGAAGATCTGCCATATAATCAAAATATTTCAGATTTCAAATTACTTACTCCTATTCCAAATCCCAGCAAGATAATTTGCCTAGCCTTTAATTATATTGATCATGCCGAAGAGCAAGGTCTTTTGGCACCTGATGATCCATCAATCGTTCTAAAACCTAGAACTGCGCTAAATAGCTCAAACTCAGAAATTGAATGTCCAGATTTTGTTACCCAATTAGATTATGAGGTAGAATTGGCTCTAATAATTGGAAAAACTTGTAAGAATATTAGTGAAGAACAAGCAAAAGGAGCCATATTTGGATATATGATCTTCAATGATGTTTCAGCAAGAGATATTCAATTCAAAGACAAACAATTCACGAGAGGGAAAGGCTTTGATTCATTTGCCCCATGTGGGCCATGGATAACAACCGAAGATGAGATAAAAGATCCTCAGAATCTTAAAATGATTACCAAAATCAATGGAGAAATTAGACAAAATTCAAATACTGAAAAAATGTTCATAAAAATCCCAGAAATTGTGTCAAAGATAAGTAGAGTGATGACCCTTGAGAAAGGCGATATTATCTCAACTGGTACCCCAGCTGGTGTAATGTTGAATAAACAAAATGCAGTATTTCTTAAAGATGGTGACATAATAGAGATGGAAATTGAAAACCTTGGGGTTTTGAGAAATACCATAAAAATTGTTAATAGTCAAGATAGAAGTTTTTGCATCAAATGAAATGATAACTTCTGTTCTAAGTTTTTAAATTCCGGTAAAGTCTCTTTGGTTAATATTTGTAATCTTTGATATTTTTTCTCAAATCCATAATTTTGTAAAAAAGAGATAACATTCATAGTATTTTTTTTAGAACCAGCAAATAAAGTTACAATCAAAGTTTTTGAAAAATGTTCAGAATCTTCCAAAATGGCCACAGTCTGTTCTCCTTCCATTTTAGAAAAAATTATTTTATTTTGGGAATTCAGTTCCAATATTGTTTCTTTGGTTAAAGGTAACCATCTCCATGATTTTACATAGTGAGTAAACTCACCATTTTGAATTATATTTCCAAAAGAAACATCATGTGAAATATTTTTTTTAGGTAAAAGAGAATAAAAAATCCACGTTTGATTAATTGTGAACCCAAGATTTTTGGCCATAAAAAGAGATGGAGTGTTTTCAGTCTCAATTAGCATTAATAAAATTGGAATTTGTTTTTTGGTTGCCATTGATTCTACTTGTTTAATTAAATTTGAAGCTAAACCTTGTCGCCTGAAATTGGAATTGATACGAATTCCTTCAACCCATACCTGTTTTGGTAAAAATAGCGCATGGCAAACACCAATAGGTAAATTTTTCTCAATAACTAGCAAAGATCCTTCAGATAACCAATAATCCCAAACATCTTTGATATAATCTCCCCAAGAAAAAGTATTTTGGCAAAATTTTAGAATATCAAATTTATCAGAAGGTTTAGCATCTCTAAGTAACATATCATACAAAAAAATATTAAGAATAATAAATTAAAGGCTCCAATGGGTAAAATTATTGCTGGGAAGGTTTCAGATATATCTCCAGGTACAATGAAAAAAATCTCGGTAGATGGAAAAGACATAATGGTTACTAATATTGATGGTGAATTTTGCGCAATTGATGATTCCTGCACTCATTCGGGTGCAAGTCTATCTGAAGGGACTTTAGAAGGGTGCGTAATTACTTGTGGATGGCACAAAGCAGAATTTGATTGTAAAACAGGGAAATTAGTTAAATTTCCAGCAAAAATTAACAATTTAGCATCATACAATGTTACAGTAGAATCTGATAACGTATTTGTAGAGATGTAACTATATACCTCTAATTTCCCAATAAAGATGTAAAAAATGGCAGATGAGAAAGAAAACCAGGAATCCATGAAGGAAGCAATAAATACACTTAACCAAATTGTCTCAAGCTCATCTACACCAAAAACAATCAAAAAATCCGTTTCAGATTTGATTGTTGAATTGAAAAATGAAGAATTTGCATTAGCAGTAAGAGCAGCCAATACTATTAGTTTGTTAGATGATGTTACACAAGACCCAAATCTTCCATCATACGTTAGAACACAATTATGGCAAGCAGTCTCAAAGCTTGAGAGCATAAGAGAATAAATTCCCAATCATCTTAATTTTACTATTGAAAATTGAAGAATATCTAAAGTCTCTTCCTCAAAATATCATTAGCGGGGATGATGTTCAGTTATCTGACAAATCATTTAGGGAGATTTTTAATTTTGTTGATTTAGGAACCAATGACATATTTTATCATCTTGGATGTGGGGATGGAAAAGGAGTCAAGATGGCAGTAGAAGAATTCAAAGTTAAGAAAGGTATAGGAATAGACAATAATTGTCAAAAAATTAATCAGGCCAAAAATATTTCAGGTGAATTTTTTTGTAAAGATATAGAAAACTCAGATTTTTCTGATGCTACTGTAATTTTATTTTGGTTTACAGATGAGGAAATCATAAAACATACAATGGAGAAATTTAAAATGCTAAAACAGGGAACACGTATTATAACAATTTGGGGGCCATTACCCAATTGTCTTCCTGAAAAAATTAATTTTCCATACATTATCAACACCATTCCATTCAAAAAAGCAAATTCTTTGCAAGAACAGTTGTTAGCGGTGTTTGGAGTTAAATGCGTTGATTTTGTAACTGCTTGGGAATTTGCTGAACGGTATACAAAGGCAATTGGAGATCCGAAAGTAAAAAATGATCGATTTCTCACAATAATTCAAACACTGGTAATTTGGATTAATGCAAAGAATTTGGGAGTTGCATGTAGAGAAGAAATTCCAGAATCTATCAAGACCTACATGGATATTATGAAAATGCATTTTGATATAGATTTTGAACACCTTTTGAAAGAATAATCATTAATCCTTTTATTTTGTATAAATTCAGAATAGACATGGATGATAGAATAAACATCAATGTATCAGCTGTGGATTACGATAGAACTAGCAAGGCCATATCTCATAAACTTTCACTCCTAGAAGAAATGGTTCATGGTGATGAGGATTTTGTAATTACAGATTCCGAATTTGCTTTTGGTTGGCATTTTTTCGTCGTAAGCGTTAATAGATCACTTGTAGAAAAATTGGCCGAACAGATAGGTAAAGATTTTGATAATCTAAAGGGAAGAGGCATAGAAAAAAAGTTTCTTGCTTGGATTTCCAATAATATGGAAAGCAAAGAACATCGATTCAAGCTAGCCATCAAAGAAGAGATGGAATCAAGCAAGTATGGTATTTTCTAAATCATAGCCTGTAAAAGAACTAAAAAACAGTAAATGTGCAAACTATTATTGAATAAACCTACAAAGTTTATTCAAATGTTATCAATATTGCATTTAGGACATTCATCATACTCTTTTGGAAAAATAACTTTGCAATGAACACATTTTATAGTCAAGTTTGAATCTAACAATCCTAATTCTTTTGCCTGTTGTATCAATTCCATGGAGTATGATTGTTCAGAATTATTCATAATAAATTTTCCCCGTATTGTTATGAAATTGCCTTTGTTGGAATCTGTCTTTGATTAATCCCATATTTTTCATAAACAGAGTAACACCTTGATATATAGGACCATTGTTCAATTCTAGTTCAGCAATATTCATGATAATTCATAATATAGTCTAGTATTACTTAAGGCGGATCTTTTGTAATACTATTTTTTTACTTAAAAATTTTAAAATTACACATGAAAAATTTCCGTGTAAAATATTTTTGTTACAACATAGAAATTTTGCCTGAGTTTTTTGGGGGTTTTAAAACATTACTTATGTTTTGACTCTGGAGTTTTTTATGCATTATGTGAATTATACATTAATGCAAAATGAACAATGTGGCATATGTTGGAATTTAGAATTTGATAAACAAGGAGACAAAACACATGAAGATCTATACAATCATGCTCATAGTTTTGTCCCTTTGGATTACTGCATAAAATGCAGAGAACCAAAATATGATCAATGTGGTTTTCAAACTCATCCAGAGAAGACACGTGATTTCATGCAGAACCAAAACATAGGCATGCCTCACAAATTTATCTCAGGGATTGAGACTAAATATCAAGAGAAGAGAAGGAAAAAGAGACATTTTCTTATCTATATTGGATTAGTATTGGTGGGAGTAACAGCAATTACAAGTGTATCAAATCTATTTTTCTGATTTTTAAAATTCTTAGTTGTATTGATCATGGTTTTTACAAGGACATCCTGGATCT
>DATKYM010000091.1:0-16719 GCA_035528495.1 Nitrosopumilaceae archaeon | reverse complement strand
CAAGGATAATTATTATAATAATTGGAAGCTTTCTTGAATAAATATCCACAAATTTCCTTTGATAATTTTAAACTTAAGCGTATGTATAAAGAAAAGAATTTGTCCTGTTAATTATTTTGATTTTACAGGCCACATTGAAGACCAAGTCTCTGCAAATTTTTTCATCATTTCACCATAGGCCTCCATTTGTTGCATCCCAGAACCTACTAGATTTTTTTGCCAGTTTTCAGCAAATTTTTTGAATGTATCTGTACCTTGTTGGTTCAAAGCTTTTTGCCATGTATCACTAAAGTCTTTAAACGAATTCATTCCTGTATTTCCCAAGGCATTTTGCCAGTTTTCTCCAAATGATTTCATAGTTTCAAAACTAGATTCTTTGGAAGCTTTTTCCCAAACTTCATTAAATTTTGCCTGCATGTCTTGATTTGCATTTTGGACTTGTTCAAAAAGGGTTTTCCAATTTTCAAGAGATTTTGTATAATCTTGCCAAAGTGAATCCCATTCATTTGATTTTGCTTCGTTTGACATTATTAACTAGAAAACACTCGCCTTCTTAAACTGATCCATAAAATCTAGTTTGATCTTTTACGATGCTTTAATCTCTCTTCCATTCGAATTTTTCCCTCTTCAAATTTTTTTCTATCTTCATCAGTTTTTAGAGCGAGGCGAGGAACATGAGTTGGTTTTCCGTTTTTATCTAATGCAACAAAGGTAACAAATGCAGTTCCAGTAACAGTTCTAATTCCAGTTACAATATCTTCTGCTTCGGCCTTTACTTCAATCTCCATTGACGAGTTATGGATATAGTTTATTCTTGCATTTAGTTTTAGAACATTTCCTACAAATACAGGTTTGATAAAATTTACGCTATCCATACTGACAGTTACTGCATTTGATTGTGAATGCCTCTGAGCAACAATTCCTGCAACCATGTCAATATGTTTTAGAATTTCTCCCCCAAACACGTTACCAGCTGGATTGGCATCAGAAGGAAACATTCTAACAATTACTTCTGCATGAGAGTCTGCAGGGTTTTTCTCAAAAGGTGTATTTTCTGATGACATTTTAAATTCTCTTTAATAGTTCTTTTTTCTTTTCATTGAATTCTTTGTTGGTAATAATTCCTTTTTTGTTTAATTCCCCTAGTTTTTCTAAAACTCTTAAGTTTTTCTCCGAAGAAATCATATTCTCATTAATGGATTTGGTTAATTTTTTACCTTTATTTTTTAGTTCTTTTGTAATCTTTGAGCCACGATTTTTCGCAAGAGATCTTAATTCCTGAGTTTTTTCCTTGGCAATTCCTGCATGAATTTTCAATTTTTGAACAACTTTTTTATTTTTGGGTTTAAATCGATTTTGATATTCTTTAAGAACTAAAACAGGAAATGGTGTCCACTCTACATCATCATAAAATTGAACAAGCTGTTCATTTGAAATGTTTTTTAGATAATCTTTAAAATAGCTCTCAGATTTGTTTGCCAAGTATATGTTTTAAAATTAATCTGATTTAATTAGTTTCGGAATGATTGTTTCTATTTGAAATAATTATCAAGTTTGATTTTATCGATTTTTGGAATTTTAGCTAGCTCAAATCCCTCTGGTCGTTTTGATAGGGGTTTTGTGGCATCTATACCCATTTTAGCTGTCTGTAATTTCTTTTGATCACTTGATGGATCCAGGCTTGAACCTCTTACTTTGGTCAGAATTATCAGATCTTTGTCAGCTTGAAATCTTGTAGCCATTGCATATTCCACAGCTTCTGCATTATTTGGATCAATATCTTCATCCACGACAATTACCTGTTTAAGAGAACGGTGGGACTGAAATGTTTTTTTAATTATTTTTTTGGCGTCTGATTCATTTTTCTTTTTTATCTGAACCACTGCATGTAACCAATTACATCCGCCGTTACTCATTGAAACTTGTTTAGTTTGAGGATAAGCTTTCTTTAATTCTCCATTAAGTTTGGATTCAATTGGCATTCCCATTAATAATCTGTGTTCAGAGAATCCCGATAAAACATCATGAAATATAGGATTATTTCTAAAGTAAAGATTTTCTAGTTCAAAAATAGGTTGTTTACGTTGATGATCATAAGTCTGAAGCATTTCTACCATCCATTCTGGATGAGTTTTATCTTGTAGTATTTTTCCTTCCATAACAATTTCAGTTCCTGAAGGAACTTTTAATCCAGTAAAGGGAAGTTTGGACACCGTTAGTTTTCCGCCCAAAAGGGAATTTGCAATATCCATCTCATCGTGTCCCCATTCAGCCTGATATGCACCTGCAATGGATATTGCAGGATGTACCCCAACTGTAACTGCAATTCTTAGATCTTCACCATGATCTTTTGCATCAATGAAACATCTATGGAGGTGTCTACCTTCAACCATTCTAATTGAAAAATGTGTGTTATCTATTGGCATCATTCGATGAAAAGAAGAATTCTGTTTTCCTGTTTCAGGATTCTTGACATATGCAATTGAAGAGGTGATAAACGGGCCTGATTCTTTCTCAAAATGGGTAACAATAGGCATGACAGATATGTTCCTTGATTTATTTTCCATAAATTTTCCAGACGGAATAACATTAGGTTTTTTTGCTTTTTTAATTGCAGAAATTACTTTTTCATGTATTTTTGTTTCATCGCTTCCAATTGCCTGGGCAAATCTCTTTCTAGTACCCACGAGATTTGATACTAGGTTAAAATCGCTTTCTTTAATATTTTCAAACAACACAGCAAAAGAACCATCAACTTTAGCAGTTATTCCTGCAATTTCATATTTTGTTGAAACCGGAGAATTAATGATCTTAAGACTCCCACTTTTTTTAATTAATGAAATATAATTGCGTAAATCAGTCAATTTTGAATAATCTCAATAATTTCTGTCATTAAGACTTTTGCAGTATCTGCGTCTAATTCTTTTTGGACATAGGTAGAAACAATTGCTATTCCACGTGTTCTAGCACTAATCGTTTCGGCAACTAATTTTAGGAAAAGCGAATCTGATTTAGAGGGAATAACTGTAGTAGTAACAGGATTTTGTCCCGTACTCAATGAAACAACCATAGATCCAAGTTTAGAGCTGCCCTCAGTTATAGAGACAAAATACCCATTTTCAAACTTTAGGATTTGTAAAAAAAAACTTCGGCCTCCCAACTCAATGGTTTTCTCTGAAAACCCTTTTGGAGAGTTCAATAAGTTCCGAACAAATCTTATGCTTTTATTGCTATTGATTCAGCATCTGGAAGGACAACCACTTCAGTTTTTATGATCTTAGCAGCTTTTACCTTTACTGTTTTTACAGCTTTTGCCTTTACTGTTTTTACAGCTTTAGCTTTTGGCTTTACTACTGCTTCGATCTCTTCAACAATCTCTTCAGGATGTGCTCCAGCAATTGCTTTAGCCTCAATTGAGTCAGCTTCAACTCTTGCACGAAGTTTTGCCTTGTACTTGAGATTTCGTGGTTTAGTTCTTAGTCTATATCCACAGCATGGACACCATAGACCTTCCCATTTGATGAATATTTCGCAAATTTGACATCTTCTTTGTCCAGAAGCATATCTTCCGGTTCCCACAGGCTTTTGAGCCTTGTATCTTACGCAAATACCTTTACAAGTCATCTTTGTAATTTAATGTGGAATTCATAACTATATAAGGGTGGATCGATAATTTTTGGTGAAATATATATAATTCTATGTAATAATTATAGATTTTATTGAGATCATTGTTATTTGTTAGACGAAAAACCTACAAAACTTCAATAAATATGTATAGCTAATTCTTGTCTAAAAATTTTTGAATTTTTAATATCTATCAATATAGACCTTTGAATAGAATTTTGGTTTTTTAGTAAAAAATTTGAAGAGAATTTAAGATTATCGATATTTTTAGAGAAATTCAACGCGTAAAAATCATTAATCTTAATTGTGATGGAGTTATTGGATCTACAAGTTTTAGGATGTAGACTAGAATGGTGTTCGTTGAAAAGAAAAATATTATTCATCATCAACAAATAATTAAAATGAATTAATTTTCGTTAATTATTTTGAGTATTTTTTAATTATTGATTAGGCAATTTTATTCCGTTAATGAAAGTGGCAATACTGAATAGCGAAAGCCCTCTCTGTGAAATAAATTTAGCAGAAAGTCTATCTCGTTTTTCTCTGATTAAAATTTTTAATTTTTAGGCTAGTTTTACTTTCATCTACATACTCTAATTCAAATGAAGAACAAAATTTAAGATTAAGTAATTTTCCTATTTTTTGCAATATCCATATCTCTATTTCCAATTTTGATAATTTTTTGATTAACTCTTAAATTTCCCAAAATTCCAATAAGATACAAAACTAATTCATCAATTGATGAAAAAACAGAACTTTCAATCTCTTTCCCAAAATAAAAAATTGATAAGTCAATTTGTTCTCCAGGGGCAATTCCCATGACAAGATCTTTTTCATCATATTCCAAGTGTGGTTTTTGAATCATCAATCCTCAGATTACTGTAAAATGGTGCTCAACAAATATTCATCTAAAATAGGTTTTTCGCATTCGGGTGGTATTCTTTTCTAGTTATGAGTACTGAATTTCCGCCATAGTTTGAAATTTCTTTTGGTAATATTGAATCAAATGATAATTTCAAGAATTTTAAAATATTAGAAAATCTATAGGGTGATTTGCCGGACGAAGTCGCAATATCCATTCAAGAATTTAGCAATGGGTTTATAATTTAGGGGAAATGTATTTACGATTTAGATTTATGCCTTCAAAACAGTTGATACAACATGTCGTACTGCTTCATCAAAATTAGAATCAATTTTAGATGAAATTTCAGAGAGCTTCACTTCTCCCTCTTGAGCAATTCTTATTGATTCAGCATTGGCTTTTTCTTTGGATGCATTGATTATTACTTCAGCTTCTTTTAGTGCCATCTCTCTTGTTTTTTCTAAAAGTTTATCAATCTCACTTTGGGCTTTTATGGAAAGTTGTTTTTTCATTTCTGCAACTTTACTGTTAAGAGAATCCAAATCATCTTCTAGTCCGGTTAGGGATTGAATTATTCCTGTGACCTTGGATTCAGCCATATTGCTCATTTTACCTAAAATCCCGTATTCCATTACTTAAATCATTCATTTTTCTTATTTTTTAGGTACGAAAAACGCTAATAATATTATCCACTTGTCAGCAATAGAATAGCCCTTGCTAGATCCCCTTTAGCTTCCTCTAGAGCATTTTTTGCTTTTTCTTCGTCAACTCCAGCTTGTTGACTGACCAATTGAATATCATCATCAGAGAATATTGGGACTTCAAGCTCCATTTCTTCATAATCATCTGCAGTAACTGTAAAAATTGAATTGTCTTGGGCTTTCATTTCAGTAACAGATGGCTTTGAAATAATGATTTCTTTTTTATCAGTCTTTATAATTACTTGCTGAACATTAGGAACCTCCTTCATATCAAGACCCATTTTATCCATCATTCTTCGCATTTCGCGGTTACCTCCTCTCATCATAGTGATATTTCACCTGTACGACTTTTTAAACTATCTCTAACCTTTACTGCGACTCCTCTCTGAAAATCTACTATCATTTCTGCAGATAACACAGCCCTACCTACCGCAATTACCTTATTTTGAAAAAGAATTGGGGTATCAGAAGCAATTTTTATATTTTTTCCACACCAAATCACATGTTTACAAAAAACAGAACGTCCTTCTCCAACGAATGGAGCTGCATCATTGTTTATCTCAAGACAATTTTCTTTGAATTTTTTACTTTGTAGTAATAATTGGGCAAAATAAGGAGTAATTGCCAAACCTCCATCGATTCTCAAGGTAAACAGTAATTTTTTTTGGTGATAGACTGTTCTAATTCTTCCAGTTTTTTTTGAGAAAATTATATCAATGTCCTTTGGTAGAAATTTTGATACTCCTTTCCCAAACAATGCATCAACTGTGTGCCTAATTTTGAGAAAATGATCCATATTCATAAAGCAGATCTATTCTAAATATTAGTTCAGTGTTCTATTTATAAAATTGTTAAACTATATAGATTAGATTTTTTTCTTTAGATTATGGATGAAAATGAAGAAACAAGAAAAATACAGTTTACTGGTAAATCTTCCTATATAGTTTCCCTACCCAAACAATGGATAATGGAATTGGGCCTAACAAAAGGTGACCAAATTAGAATGGTGAGAAAAGGAGCATCAACATTAGAGCTTTACCCTCCAAAGTTTGAAACAAGATTACAAAAGAAAGAAGATGCAGTAATCGAAATAGGAATAGAGGAGAAACCTACAACCATTGTTAGAAAATTAATCTCACTTTACTTTGTTGGCTTTAAGACCATTACAGTTAAGCCAAAATCTGGGAGATTAAATCCAATTCAAAGAACAGCAATAAAAGATGCAGTGAAAAAAATGCTGATGGGCACTGAAATAATTTCTGACTTTACAGGAGGAATTACCATTCAAGTTTTGGTAAATCTTTTAGAACTATCAGTGGATGGTGCATTCAAAAGAATGCTTCATCTTGCAAAATCAATGTCAAGTGATGCGGTTTTGGCAGTTAAAGAAAATAATTTAGAACTTGCTCAAGAAGTTATCAACACAGATGATGAAGTAGATAGATTTGGATTCTATATAATCCGGCAATTAAAAATTGCTATTCAAAATGAACATATGCTAAAAGAAATGGGGTTTAGAAACGCAAGAAATTGTCTAGGATATAGACTAGTAGTAAAAAATATTGAAAGAACAGGAGATCATGCTGCCTTTATTGCGAAGGATCTTTTAGAATTTAAAAAACCCGTAAAAAAGGAAATTTTGGATAAAATTCAAGAGATGAATGAATTTTGTCTTGGAGTCTTAGATGATTCATGTCTAGCGTTATTCAAAGAAGATTATGTTCATGCAGAGCAAATAATCGAAAAAACGTTTGAAATAACAAAATATGAGAGAAAAATACGAGATGCCTCAAAATTTCTAAAGGATGATGAAGAGATTTACAGAATTAGAAGGATTACTGAAAGCATCAGAAGGATTTCAGAATATGCTAGCGATATTGCAGAAATTGTTCTAAACATGAATATTGAAAAAGCATTGAAGAAAAAGGCATAATTTGAAAAGTAGTCAGGTTTTAATTTACCAAAAACAGAAATAATTAGAAAAATGAATTCTGCGATTTTAATCACATATGATAAAGAAGACATAATAAATGAGGCAGTGGGTTTGTGTGAAGCCGCAGGATATCAAGTGATACATACCATAACACCAAAGACCCTAAAGAAACCAAAATATGGAATTAGTGGTGGAATATTAGAAAAACTAGAAGAGATTACTGAAAAACTTAGACCAGATGTTATAGTCTTTGATGAAATCCTAAAGCCTAGTCAAAACTATAATTTAGCATCTGTGCTTCATAAAGAAATTTTAGACAGAGAAGCTCTAATTCTTGAGATCTTTGAGAGTAGATCTTCAAGTTCCGAATCTAAATTGCAAGTAAAACTAGCTCAATTAAGATATGAAATGTCAAGGGCAAAAGAAAAAGTGCGTTTGGTTAGAGGAGGAGAACAACCGGGATTTATGGGGATTGGTCAATTTGAGGTAGATGTTTACTATAATGATATTAAACATAGAATCCAAGGTGTTCGAGCAAAATTAGAAAAAGCTGGTAAACAAAGAGAGCTACATCGCCAGGGAAGAAAAAGACAAGGATTCAAGACCATGTCTTTAGCAGGGTATACCTCTGCTGGAAAAACAACGTTATTTAACAAATTAACTGGTGAATCAAAAGAACAAAGTAAAGAATTGTTTACAACTCTCTCTACCACTACAAGAAAAATGATGGTAAATCAAGAAGAATTTTTAATCGCAGATACCGTTGGTTTTATTAGCAAATTACCTGCATACATGATAGACGCATTCAAGTCTACCTTGGAAGAATTAATCTATACTGATATTATTATTCTTGTAATTGATATTAGTGATTCTTTATTTGAATTAAAAAAAAAGTTTGCCAGTTGTATGCGCACATTAAATGATGTAGGTGTGGAGCAAGATAGAATTATTTTTGCTTTAAATAAATCAGACCTAGTATCAAATTATGACATTCACGAAAAAGTTAAAATCTTAAATTTAACAGATGAAAAAAAATGGATTGCAGTATCTGCATTAGCAGGAAAAAATCTTGCTGAATTAAAAACATTAATTAAAAATATTATTGAAAACCAAAGTTCGTCGAATTTTAAGAAGGATTTGTCAAAGGAAACCAATGATATCTATGGAAATTGAAGTTGTAAGAATTGGTCAAAGAGTTGTAAGAGATGATAGAGTAACTACTCATGTTGCTTTGGTTGCAAGGGCATTTGGTGCAAATACAATTTTAATGACTGAGGTAAATCCAGATATTAAAGATACCTTAGAAAAAATTAACAAGACTTGGGGAGGAGATTTTTCAATAGAATTTATTGATAGTTGGAAAACCATTATTAAATTAAAAAAAGAAAATGGCTTTAAAATTGTCCATCTTTCAATGTATGGAGAAAAAATTAATGAAATACAATCTGATCTGAGAAAAGAAAAAAAATTACTAATCGTAGTTGGCGCCGAAAAGGTACCCAGAGAAATTTATGAATTTGCAGACTATAACGTAGGTGTTGGGAATCAACCTCACTCTGAAATTAGTGCCCTGGCCATACTTTTAGATCGTGTTCAACAAGGTCATCAATTTGAGAAGGAATTTACAGGTGCAAAAAGAAAGATCATACCTACAAAAAAGGGTAAAACAGTAGAAATGAAAGAGACAAGGGATTAATAATAGATTATAATTAGTCATAAAAGTTGGTAGACAAGTACGAAGATCCTTTTGTAAGAATCGCTTCTATGATTGGTGGGGATGAATATCTAAAAGTTGCTAGATCATTATTAAAAGCTGAGGATGCAACTGACGAAGAAATTGCAAGTTCTACCGGTTTAAGAATAAACATGGTTAGAAAAGTTTTGTATGATTTATTTGGAAAATCCTTGATAACTGGAATAAGGGTAAAAGATGAACGAAAGGGTTGGTTTGTTTACCGATGGAGAACTAGACGAGAGGAAGTAGAGCATTTTATAGAAGGCCAAAAAAAGAAAATTACTGATAGATTACAACAAAGATTAGATTATGAAAATTATTCAGATTTCTATCATTGCGGTAATGAAGACTGTTCTCGAGTTACATTTGAAGATGCTTTGGAGGGAATGTTCAAGTGTCCAACTTGTCAGAACGTTTTAAATTTAAAGAAAAATGATAAATCAAAAAAAGCATACGCAAAGAAAATTGATGAAATGAAAAAAGATATGCAACAATTATTCTAAGTAAAATCTTACAAAGTGATTTTAATTAAATTTATGTAAAAGTTGGTTTAAATAATAAAACCTGAAATTTAGCTGGCTAAATTAAATATGAGTAATAATGGGACAAGATCCTTGAATCAAATTATTACGACAAATCCAGCTACTGGTGAAGAAATTTCAAAGTATTCAGCAATGGATAGAGATCAAGTTTTTCAATTAGTTGGAAAAGCCAAACGTGCATTTCCAGAATGGAAAAAAGATTATGAACAACGTAGAAGTTACATTTACAATTTGGTTGAATATTTAAGAAAACACAAAACTAACCTTGCTGCCATTGCTACCTCTGAGATGGGAAAACCTATCAAAGAGTCAATTGGTGAGGTTGAAAAATGTGCCTGGGCTTTAGAGTTTTATGCTGATCATGGGGATAGTTTTCTATCTGATGAAGTGTTAAACACTGATGCCCGAAAAAGCTTCCTAACTTTTGAACCCCTTGGAGTAATTGGTTCTATTATGCCCTGGAATTTTCCTTATTGGCAAGCTTTAAGGTTTGCCGCACCATGTTTAATGGCAGGAAATGTAATTGTAATGAAACCTTCCAGACAGACTCTTCAGTCTGGTATTGAAATCGAAAAAGCCTTTGCTGAGTCAGGTATTCCCGATGGAATATTCCAGACAGTAGTTGGTAGTGTTGATTCAGCTAATTCTCTTATTGATTCAGATGTTAATGCTGTTACATTTACTGGTAGTACAAATGCAGGTGCAAAAGTAGGGGAACGTACTGCTAGGAATTTGAAAAAATGTGTTTTAGAACTTGGAGGAAGTGATCCTTTCATAGTATTAGATGATGCTATAATTGAAAAAGCAGCTGAGGGTGCAGTTAAGGGACGATTCATCAATTGCGGACAAAGTTGCGTTGCTTCCAAACGATTTTTTGTAGGGAAAAATATTGCTAAAGATTTCATAGAGTTATTTATAAAAAAAGCATCTCAACTAAAAGTCGGAGATCCTACATCTATGGAAACAGATGTGGGTCCACTATCTAGTAAAGACGGGTTAGACACAATATCTGGAATTGTAGAAGATGCCAAAGAAAAAGGAGCCGAAATTCTCTTGGGAGGTTCAGAAATCGAAGGAAAGGGTTACTTCTATCAGCCTACTATTCTTACAAATGTAAAATCAAACATGCGAATTGCAACTGAAGAAACTTTTGGCCCCGTTGCCCCAATAACCATAGTTGAAAATGAAAGTGAAGCAATTAGATTAGCAAATGATATTGAATTTGGACTAGGGGCAAGTATTTGGACAAAAGATTTACAAAAAGCAGATAAAATGTCAAGAAGAATAGATGCAGGTATAGTTAGTGTCAATAATGTTGTACTATCAGATCCTAGAATTCCTTTTGGAGGGGTAAAACACAGTGGATTTGGAAGAGAATTATCAAGGTATGGTATGATGGAATTTGTAAATATTAAAGCAGTTAGATTCTATGAAAATCTTACTCACCATCATTATGTAGAGTAATTTATTTTTTTAGCTTTCTTGTTTTGAAACATCTTCAGTAAGGCTCTCAACTAATTTTTCATAATGGTCTCTAGTTTTTCCAGTTTCTTTTAGTTTGGATTCTTCAATATTATTTAATTGTCTGTCGACTTTTTCAGAAACATATTGTAATCGAGCTTCTGCCATCAAAAACAATTTGTTATTTTCTTTCCAAAGATGTTCAGTTATGTGTTCGGTATACTGTTTCATATCATTAATTAAATTTGTAGAATTTCCAGAATCAATGTATTCTTTGGCAGACTCTTCCATATGTTTTCCAATTTCTCGTGAACGTTCATGATCTATTAACATCATAGCAATTGGTCCCATATTACTTGGCATTCCTGCTTGCTCCAATGCAGGAAACAATGCCTTTTCTTCTTTACTATGATGACATACATCTGTAAAGTTTTTGGAAAAGTCAATTACGGGAAGGAGTATAGATTCAGGAATTTGTTTTCCGTTAACAAGAAGTTGAGTAGTAGCTTCCATTGCTTTGATTACTTTTTCAATTAACTCATGATCTCGTCGTAAAGATGCAGTGGACATGAAATTATTTGAACAATTCCTTTATCTAAAGTTTATTAAAATTATTTTGAAAATAATTAAAAGATGAGAAAAAAGTTAACAGATTTTTTTGTTAACTATTTGTTTTTACCTATTAGAAAGATTGTTTGATTTAATAAATACCCAGATTTTTTTTGTCATTTCACTTGGGGCAACTGGTTTTTTGCCAAACACTTGCTCAACAGTTTCTGTACGACCCGAAAAGTCAATTGCATATCCACCAAATGCAGGTTTTTTGGTTTTAGTGGTAGATTTTGTTTGTTTACTTGAGCTGCTGGTAACTTTCTTTTTTGTGATAGGTTTCTTTTTTGTTATGGTTTTCTTTTTTGCTGCCAATTTCTCGTACTTGTGTTCCAAATTAACTATAATAACTTAGAGGTTTATTGATACTAACATTCCATCTTAGAGTTTGATATAATTCAGAACAAGCTCATTTTCAAGCCTCGTGATTCTTTTTAGTCTAAGTTTTGAGGATTTTGAAATTTTGCTAAAACCTTCGCCCTGGACCAAAGTAATCGCCTTTTTGCCTCCTAAAATCAATGGTGTAAGTGTAATAAAAAATTCATTCACTAAATTATTTTTTATAAATTCCCAGTTTATTGTGCCACCGCCTTCTAAGAGTACAGTTTTAATTTTTCGTTTTCTAAGAATTTTCACTAGTAAATTAACATCGACCTCCTTTTCACCAGCAATGATTATCTCTATTGGAAAATTTTTTAATTTTTGTAAATTTTTATTTGAAATTTTTTTAGAGGCAACAATAATTGTATTTACTTTATGACTTGTTTGTAATATTTTTGATTTTTCTGAAATGGTTCCCCTAGAGTCTAAAATTATTCGAAGGGGGTTTTTTCCTTTTGAGAATCGAACTGTAAGTAAAGGATCATCTCTGGCAACAGTATTTCTGCCTATTAGAATAGCATCTACTTGAGATCGTAATTTGTGAAGCCTAATTAGATCTTTTTTAGAAGAAAGTTTAGACTCTCCAGTGACAGTTGCTATTTTTCCATCTATTGACATTGCTGCACTTAAGATTATTTTTGGATTAAATTTTACCATGAACTATTTTTCCTCCAATCATTACTGCTTTGATATTAGATTCTGATGCTCGATGAACAATTGATGCATAAACATTATGCATTGGATCTAAATCAAGTGAATGTTTATCGATAAATATTCCATCTGCAAATTTTCCTGTTTCAATTACACCTATGTCTTTTTTTAAAATTTTTCCACCATTAACAGTAGCCATTTTTAGGATTTCTTTTGGGCTTATTCTTGTCTTATGAATTCCCATAGAAACTTTCCACAAATAATCCATTTCTCGAAACATGTCAGGAGAGTTTATCATCACATTATCTGTTCCCAATGCAATTATACATCCAGCTTTTTTCATTAAATCAATATTTGGAATCCCTTCAGCAAGTGAAGCATTTGCGCGTGGACAAATTACAACTCCTCTAGTTTTTTTAGCAGTGACAAATAGATCTCCCTTTGAGGCATAGGTCATATGAATCATAAAATGAGGTTTAACATTTAGTGCTCGTATGACCTCGGATTTACCAGTAATTTTTTTTGATTTTGCAACACTCTGTTTTGTTTCTGAAGAATGGATCGCCCTTATTTTAGATGTCTTTGAATAATAATTCAAAACTGATTGGCTATTTTCATTTGCTCCACTGATTCCAAGGCCGTCACATTTGTTTAGTAATTTTGTTAATTCTTCGATTCTGTTTTTTGGAAACGGAGTATTTTTTTTAATTTCATCACTGGTCTGATAAAATTCTAATCTTCCTAGAATAATTGACCTTATAGGGACATCTGCTAATACTTCTTTTAACATCAAAATCCCTTCCAGTGCACCTTCTCTAAAATCTACAAATGTGGTAATGCCTTTATTTAGCATCGAATGACACGAATTTTTCATAAAAACTTTAAGATGTTTTGGATCTGTTTCCTTTAGTATTTTTGATTTAATACCAGAAACTGGATGAATCCGGCTATCAACCGAACTATTCAGAGTAATGTCTTTTGCAATAGAATCACCAACATGAGTATGGCAATTAACAAATCCTGGAATTAATAATAGTCCCTCACCATCAATTGATTCTTCCCTTGCACTTGGCCCAATATTGGGTTGAATTCTTTTAAATCTACCATCCAAAATTTTGACATTTGTATTTGAAACAAATTCTAATTCTTTGCCAAGTAAAGTACTCACATTTTTAATTAACATTGTATTTCAAAAACTTCAGGTTTTTCCTTTCCTGAATCTCTAATTTCTCGAATTGTATCCAAAGATTTGGTAGCAAGATTAGCAGCTTCTCTAGAAGTTTTTCCAGTACCTATTCCACAATTCAAAAGAATTCCATCATCATTCTTGACTAATTCAATGAATTTCTTGGCATTTTTTTTTCCTTCTATACTTGCTACAACCATAAAATTATCCCCCCCCATAAAAAATGAAAGTGAATTTTTTTCAATAAAGAATTTTAACATTTTTGCATATAGGCGAAAAATAATTGAAGAGATCTCAAAAGGAGAAAATTTTGTTCTTTTAGAAGAAAGATTATCCACATCAAAGTGCATTATGGTGACTTCTTTTTTTGAGAAATTATCAACAAAACCAAAAATATTTTGTTCTTCGCTTAAAGATATTCCATTTTTTTTTCCCTCGTATGCATTTTGGTTTGCTTCAAATGGAGAATCTGCAAACCCTATTGAAATTGAAAGCCTTATTTCAAAAATACTTTCAAGATTTTTTTGAATTTCTATATGATCTTCAAGATTCAACCCATTGGATATAACGAAAAATTCGTCATATCTATTTAAAAAAACAAGACAATTTTTTTCTGAAAATTGTCGCTGAATCTCTTTGTAAAGTGATGCCTGAAGTATCTGTAGCTCATGTTCTCTATCGCTTCCAAGGGTTAAAGTCCATGGACCATAATCCTGTATTTTTAATATACTAAGTTGGATCATTCTTTTATCCTTTCAATTTCTTGTGTGATTTTTACGAGTGCTTCTACGGCTCGCTCGGCTACAGGTCTTATTCGTGCAAAAGCCTGTCTTTCTTTAATACCAGGACCTGTAATCCCCAGTGAAACAGGTTTTTCATATTTTAAGGATAATTCGGTTAGTGCATTTGCGGTAGAATGAGCAATTACCTCATCATGTTTGGTCTGTCCTTTTATTATCACACCTAAGGTTACTACTCCATCTACATTTTTTTTTTGTAATAATGCATCAACAACAATAGGCATATCATATGCACCTGGAACTTTACAAATGTATGTTATTTTTAAATTCAATAATTTTGCTTTTTCTTGGGCCACCAAAAGCATTCTAGATGTTATTTCTTGATTAAATTCCGATACAACTAATGCAATTTTCAAACCTATTGCACCTTGGAGTATTCTAATAGTTCTTTTCCATCAATTAATGGAATACCATTTTGTTTTGCATATTTTTCTGCCTTTTCCACAGATAAAGCAGTATAAGTTTCAGCATCCATCATTTCACATATTGCAGTTACTGGTGTTAAACCTGCAAGTTTGGTCAAATAAACTGACATTTCAGTGTGCCCTTGTCTGTTTTGCAATAATCCCTTGGATGCAAGTAATAATGGTACATGGCCTGGAGTTTTAAAAGAAGATACAAATTTTTTCTTTTTGTTATCAACATCAAAAATTTTAGCCATTTCTTGAATGGTTAATGAGCGATCTTTATCAGTAATTCCAGTATAGGTTTGATAATGGTTTATTGAAATTGAGAAAGTAGGTCGATCGCCATAGGGAGCAAGGCCCATTATCATTTCTTTATCTGTTAATGATTCTGCTAAAATGTCGTGCATGTAACGTAGACCCAATGAATTTCCAAAGTCACTATCAATTGCAATACATAATAGACCACCTGCATGCTGACGCATTCTTGCCACATGTTCAGGGGTGACATATTCTGCAGCTACTACCATATCAATCTCATTTTCCCTTCCTGCCGAATCAAATAAAAGAACAAATTCGCCTCGTTTTAAGGATTGAAGACCTGATTCAAGTGACATGCAGTAGAAATGTACCTCGATCTGATTATAAAGTTTACTAAAAAATTGGTAATTACCATAAAAATGGTAGATTAATTATATTATTTCAAAATATATTTTCCAAGAATGTCAGTTTCAATATTAACTTTATCTCCAATATTTTTTGTTTTAAAGTTAGTGACTTCTATTGTATGAGGAATTAAACAAATAGAAGCTATATTTTTTTTAACATCAACTACAGTTAAACTAATTCCATCCATTGCAATTGAACCTTTTTTTACAATATACTTTGATAGAATTTTTGGAACCTCAAACCAAACTTGAACTTCTTTAGGTTTTTTTTGTATTTTTTTTATTATACCAACTCCATCAACATGACCCAAAACGAAATGTCCTTCTAGTCGATCTCCAGCTTTTAAACTTCTCTCAATATTTACAATTCCTCCTACCTTTAGGTTACCCAAATCAGTTTTTTTTGTAGTTTCCTCAATCATTTCAAAAGTACATTCAGTCTTTGATAATTTTGTAACAGTCAAACAAACTCCATTCAATGCCACACTTTGTCCAGTCTTCAAACCTTTTCCATGTTTTCCTAAATCCACAATCATTTGTATTGCACTTCTATTTTTGGTAGCCTTCGAAATTTTCTTTACTTTTCCAATACCTTCAACTATACCAGTAAACATCAATTATGAAAGTAAATCTTTGTATAAATTGATTTAGATAAACTGCGAGATAGATTTGAAAATAATTCTGTTTTATTATGGAACATAATCATCATTTACTTCATAAACAAATACACCAATTAAAACTCGATCTTCATTCACAAAGGATGGAGATCCATGAACGAACCTGAATGGGCCTTCCCCATTTTCTGGATATTTAATGTCCTTACCATATACTGGCGTGAGTCCAGGTTTGTATGTTTGAGATTGTAAATCAGTATTCCTTGTATCTACATATGACAAAGTAGAGAATGGGAATAGTGTGCCCAATAATGTATCGTTCCAGAAATAATCAGTTCCACTCATACCATCTTGTTGTACATATTTTTGAATAGGTTCACCTGCAATACGCATAAACCACTGTTTTTTGGATTCATCACCACCACCATTAAGAACATACACTGGTTCATCTTGTCCTGCATCAATCCTTTGACCTGTCACAAAAACCACTACATAGTCAGCCTTCATGTCTTGGAGGTTGTTCCATGCCTCATCAGGTGGACTGAATA
>DATKYM010000090.1:0-10050 GCA_035528495.1 Nitrosopumilaceae archaeon | reverse complement strand
TGATGGAGTAGGTGATGCATGTGAGGATGACACTACTGATACTGATGATGATGATGTACCTGATAACACGGATAACTGTCCTTTAATTCCAAACTCAGACCAAGCAGATGCTGATAATGATGGAGTAGGTGATGCATGTGAAGTAGTTGGAATTGAATCTGAAGATCAGGGCGGTCATAATGCGTGGGATACTAGACCAACATTTGGAGTAAGTCATGAAACTCGAGAGACCCTATTGGTAGACAATGGATTTTCATTTAACAGTCAATTCTTCACTGTAGTGGATAATCATCATACTCCATTGGAGGAAAAATCACTAAACATTGGAACTCCAAATTCCTTTGTTGCAACTGTCTATGCTGATAAGGGATTGAAAATTCAAGAATTCCTTTTTGGTGTGCCACAAGTAGGGTTAGGCCATTTGGCCGAAATGCGAATTGAGGTTTGGTATGGATTTGATGGCAAAATCGAAGATGTCAAAGTAATTCAAAATTCAGATGTAATTGATGTATCTACTCTAAGCATTACTCACCAAAAATCAAAATGTCTCGAAACTGACACAGAGGAAAAATGTGACACTACATCTATGGTTGCCACATTCTTAGAATCACTTGCAAACAAAGTAATGGCAATAAAGGCAATTGATTTTAAATTAAGAGATCAAACAACCTATTTGAATGAGGGATTTATCATATCTGGTGATTCTCTGAATCCGAGGGATTCAAAAATGATTCCTTCGTCAGTTAAAGGTGAGGGGCTAATTGAGATTATCCAAAATGAAAAGTATAGCGACTATTGGAGTACGACTGATGGCCGAATTTTTGAGATGAACAGTTTTGGTTCATTCAAACAGGTAAACCAGTCATTTGAGCGATTCCAGGATAGTGGAAATGTCTTTACTCGCCAGCACTCTGACTTTGGAAAAATAATTGATTATGAGCAAAATCGAGCAGTGCGAGTATTTGATTCTTCAAAATTAATTTCAGAGTTACCTGATAGCTTTGGATATCATATAGAAATGAAAGAAAGGGTAGATGATAAAATGAAACAACAAATGCTGCTTCAAGAACAAATAGCTAAAGAACTGTTAGAAACAAAGTACATTCAAACTCACTGGTAGACTAATTTCAAACAACTCAATCGTGATTTAACTTCAGGGTCTGTCCCCTTTCCAAATAACTCTTTGAGGAAATGGAATTTCAATTCCAACATCATCCAAAGCATTTTTGGCTATCTTGAGCAAAACAGGTGCGACTTTCCCCCAATCTTGTTTTGGGTACCATACCAGAATCGAAATATTTACGCTAGAATCACCTAGTTCTTCCACTCTGAATTCAGGTTCTGGTTCATGTAGCACAAAAGACATCCGTGCCATGATGGTTTTTTTCAAAACTTCAATTGCCGCATCAATATCCTCTTTGTATGCAATACCGATCGTTACCTCCTGTCGTCTTACAAGAGAATCAGTAAGAACGCGTATGTTTGATGTAAAGAATTTTTCATTTGGTATCCTCATTATCGTACCATCAAACTTTCTTACTCTAGTTGAAAATGTTCCAACATCTACAAAACTTCCGCTTATGTTACTATCTGGTAATTCTACTGAATCTCCCTGTTTTGCAGGTTTTTCAATTAACAAGAAAATTCCGGACAATACATTTGATACGACTGATTGGGTAGCAAATCCAATTACTATCCCAAGAATTCCTCCTGCAACAACTAGTCCAGAAAAGTCTACCCCTGTAGTCGTGGTAAATACCAAAAAGGAAATTATGATAATTCCAAAATAAATCATTTTTCCATAATTTTTAGCTGCGTGTTCTGGCAAAACTGGTGCATAGTATTTGTTAAAAATAGTTCGAGCTATTCTGGCAATAGCAATTCCTACCAACATGATTACTGCTCCTACAATCAAGCTGTATAGTGAAAACGTTGATCCTGCAATCTCAAATGATTGTAATTGAGAAAATAATTCTTCAAACATTATTCTAAACCCATCTCCATTGAAGGTGTTTCTGTATCTTTCTCCCAAGATGGAGATTTACCCCAATCGATATTTTTTAAGCGGAGTTCTGCAGTCTCTACATATTCCACTGCAATTCTCTTTCGAAGTGTTACATTGAGTGAGTCTAATTGTGCTTTATTTCCTTTGTAATACAAAAAATGATCTGTGATTGGGAAAATGGATCTTGTAACTGAATAGCCTCTATCTAACAAGTTTTCAAAATTTAATCGCATAACACAATTATGGTAAGGCTCAGAATCCTGTTCATTTTCAACAATTGGAACCTTGTAAAATTTGCAAAGCTTTCCTGTGTCAGGGGCTCCATAAAGTCCAAATCTTGATTTGGATGGATCACATGTGAACCAATCCATAGAGTCTTTATGTGAATCGTGAACAAGAAAAACCCCAATCTCGATAGGGCAACGAACAAGAAATGATGTCGAGGCGTTTTTACTTAGGAAAACTTCTTGATCAAATTTCAGATAAATAAAATTAGTTCTACGCGCAGGATAATTCAATGGTCTAATGGGGGCTATCTCTATTTTCATCTTGTTGCCTGAAACTGGGACTATTTTTTCTGCAATTTCTCCCTCAGGATCTTTACGGAGATATAAAAAATTCCCCTCATCTTTTCTTTTAATTCTAATCTCAACTGACGGGAAAAATAATTCTAACTCTTCTTCTATTTCATATCCTCCATAGTTAGAATATTCCTTACTAGGGGATTGCCTATCTAAGCCCAATAAATCTGAACTTGCTTCCACACTTATCTAGTTTTAGAAAAAACTTATTTGATATTTACAAAAATTCCTAAAATTAGAAAAAATTATTGGATGCCATAACGGACAAAAATTATAAATCCGATCTTTTACGTTTGGAGCCAAAATTGTATTTTCTTTAATTTTCTATATTTGATGTAACTTTGGATGATTTTATTTTTCTTTTTTTAATTAAACTAAACATGATCATTCCAACATTTATAATTGAAATGATTTCAATCAAATCAACTCCATACAAGAACCAATCAATTACTGGATGGACTCTTGAGACTATTCCTGCTTCTAGCATAATATCTGCATTCCATATCATGTGAGGAACTTGAATAAATTGAATAATTGCAATTAATACAATGCTTCCAAGAATTTTATTTTCATACCAATTCCAAAATTTATTCCATGCATTCATGCATTAACTTACAATTTTGAATAATTAAACAGTATGAAAATTAGATGCGACTAATTAGACCGGACTAATTTTTCTAGGAATAAAATTTGGATAATTTAGCTGTAGCTAGTTAATTCATTGCTATATTATTTTATTTTTAGATAAAATATATTTTTAGATATCTGATTTTATTTTCTCTTTTTTAATCCAAATGGTTTTACCTTTATGATCTACTAATTCAATATTCATCTCATTGATTTTATCTCGAATTTGATCGGCCTCTTCAAAATTCTTTTCTTTACGTAATGCCTCCCGTTTGACAATTAGTGAATCTATCTCCTTTTTTTCCTCGAGAGTTATTTTTGGTATGATCAATCCCAAAATATCGAGCATTCTTTCAAATTCAGACATTATTTTTTCTGCATCTGATTTGGCAATTGTCCTCTCAGCTGCTATTCTGTTAGTGTCTTTGATTAGTTTAAAAAATGCAGTTAGTGCAAGATGTGTGTTAAAATCAGACTCTAGTGCCTCATCAAACTCTTTACTTGCTTGGGAAATAACCTTATCAACGTCAATTGTTTCAGAAGAATCTGCGTGAATCAACTCATAGTAGCAAGTTTCTGCTTGCCTCCATTTAATCAGGTTTTCTTGTAATAGTTCCTCAGTATAGTCAATCGGCTTTGAATAATGGCCTGACAAACAAAATAATCTAATGATGCTTGGCCCCCAGTTATCCAAGACGTATTTTATCGATTTGATGTTTCCAAGTGATTTTGACATTTTCTCACCCTTTATTGTAACCATTCCAACATGCATCCAAATTTTGGCAAATTGATTTTCTGTAAATGATTCAGATTGTGCAATCTCGTTTTCATGGTGAGGAAAAATCAAATCTCGCCCTCCTCCATGAATATCAAAATTTTCCCCCAAATACTTTATACTCATTGCAGAGCATTCAATGTGCCATCCAGGCCTTCCCTTTCCCCAAGGACTATCCCACGTTGGTTCATTATCTGAGAATTTCCACAATGCAAAGTCTAGCGGGTCTTTTTTTGCCTTATCCACTTCAATTCGGGCACCGGATTGTAGATCATCGATTTTCTTTTTTGATAACTTTCCATATTCTGGAAACCCAGAAACTGAAAAGTACACGCCATTTTTTGATGGATATGCAATATTTTTGTCGATTAACTTTTGGATAAATTCCTGAATATCTTGGATGTGTTCTGTGGCCTTGGGATAGTTCGTTGCCCTCTTTACATTTAGTCCATCAAAATCACTAAAATAATGTTCAATGTATCTTGTGGATATTTCATCTGCAGTTTTATTTTCTTGTTTTGCTCGATTAATTATCTTATCGTCGACATCCGTAAAATTTTGGACAAAATTTACTTTATTTCCTTTGCTTTCAAGATATCGCCGTAGCACATCAAAAACAATAATTGTTCTTGCATGCCCAATATGCGACTCATCATACACTGTTACTCCGCAAAGATAAATTCTCACTTGCTGTGATATATCTAGTTCTTTTTCAGAATTGGAGAGCGTATCCTGTAATTTCATTTTTATTCCCTTGGTGGTTTTTGAGCAGGCGATCGTTTATGCTCACTTTTTAGATAAAGATTGTATATTTTCTCAACTGTTGTCTTTTCAATTTGTGTTTTATTTACCGTTTCTTCTATTGATAATTTTTTATCAAACAAACAAAACAATGTGCAATCAATCTCTTCATATGATATTCCAATTTCCTTTTCTGCCTCGTGGTCTTTCCACAAGTGTGCGCTGCTTTTTTTCTCAATTACATTTTTGGGGACTCCTAAAAATTCGGCGATTTTTCTTACTTGAAGTTTATACAGTGAGATAATTGGAACAATGTCAGCTGCTCCGTCTCCAAATTTGGTAAAGTAACCAAGTAGATGTTCGCTTTTGTCACTTGATCCTAATACCCGGTAATTTTTAGCATTGGCATAATAATATAGAATGTTTGTTCTAATTCGTGCTCGTAAATTTCCTTTCGCCCAATCATTTGGCTCAAGGTACATTGAATACTCTTTTACAATTGGGTTGATATCAATTAGTTTGTATTCAATACCAGTTAGTGCAACCATTTTCAGCGCGTCTGCTGTTTCGTATTCTGGAGTAATTTCAGTATCGGGCATTATTAGAACCAGTGTTTTATCTTTGAGTGATCTTTTACAGATATAGGCCAAAACAGCAGAATCTATTCCACCACTCAAACCAATGATTAATCCTGTTGCATTTGTTTGTTTAATCTGCTCTACTAGAAATTTTTCAATTTGAATAGTTATTTTCTCATAATCTTGATTTTCAATCTCAGACACAATCTCCTGATTCATTTGCTATGTCTTACTAGTTATGTGAATAAAAGTTGTGATGTTATTTCTCTGTCAATATTTTCATTTGGTCTGAACAATTTCCCAAAATGATTGTAAAGAACATTTCTAGAATTTCGAATTAGATTTGAATACTAAACATCAACGTAAATACCATCCTCTTTGAGCTCTACAGGATATGTGGCGAGTTTTACATCTTTAATGTAGTCTTTTAATTCACCTGTCTTGATGTTGTAATGCCAAAAATGCAAAGGACACTCTACAATATCTCCTTCTAGCTTCCCTGGAGCAATGGAACCATCCTGGTGGACGCAAAGGTCATCTAGAGCATGATACCCATCTTGGTTGAAAATTGCAATCTGCTTTCCATCAATCTTAAAGGCCTTTCCTTTACCTTCTGCTATTTCGGTTTTTTCTGCAATTTTTTTCCAGGTCATCAAATACGTTACCCTATTTTGTTATTTATTTACATTCGCATGATAGGATTTTATACTGTATCTGAGCGGGTTTAATATTGAGTAAAGTAAAATCCACTCCGAAACTAGTCAAAGAGGGTAAATTATCTTACGAGTGGGCAAAGTCTCACATGCCAATTCTCAATAATACTATTGATCGATTAAAAAAATCAAAACCACTCAAGGGAGTGACCATTGGATTTTGTTTACACATTACCAAAGAAACATCTGTTCTTTTAATGGGGGCAAAGGAATTGGGTGCCACTGTTGCCTGTTGTGGTGGCAATCCTTTAACCACTCAGGATAATATTGCAGCATTTTTAGCTTCACAAGCAATTCATGTTTATGCATGGCATGGTCAATCCGTAAAAGATTATGATTGGTGCATACAACAAGTGCTCAACCACAAACCCAATATCTTAACTGATGATGGTGCTGACATGAATGTCAAAGCTCATTTTGATAAAAAATACAAAGATTTGCCAATTATTGGAGCAACAGAGGAGACTACCGCTGGAGTTACACGAATTCGGGCAGTTGAAAATCAAGGAAAACTTCGATACCCTGTAATTTTGGTAAATGAGGCATACACAAAACACATGTTTGATAATCGATATGGTACAGGACAAAGCACAATCGATGGATATCTGCGAGCAATGAATTTGCTTTTGGCATCAAAAAGAGTTGTAGTGGTAGGTTATGGTTGGGTTGGTAGAGGTGTTGCATCAAGATTCCATGGAATGGGTTCAAAAATTATTGTAACTGAAGTTGATCCTGTAAAAGCATTAGAAGCTCATATGGATGGTTTTGAGGTAATGCCAATGTCCCAAGCTTGCAAGACGGGGGAGATTTTTGTAACCTGCACTGGAATGACTAGTGTAATTAGAAAAGAGCATATTTTACAAATGAAAGAGGGCGCCATAATGGGAAATGTGGGTCATTTTGATGTAGAAATTGATGCCGAATTTTTACTCAAAAAATCAAAATCAGTAAGAGAGGTAAGGACAAATCTTGATGAGTGTACCTTGAGTAACGGAAAACATGTTTTTCTTATAGGGCAAGGCAGGTTGGCTAATCTGGTGGCAGCTGAAGGACATCCGCCAGAGGTAATGGCGCAATCATTTTCAAATCAAATTTTATCTATATTGTACATTCTTAAAAATCACAAAAAAATTGGTAATAAAATTATCACAGTCCCTGAAGACATTGACAGACAAGTTGCAGTTGATGCTCTAAAGGCAATGGATGTAAAAATGGACAAACTAACACCCCAGCAAATCAAATACATGAATAGCTGGTAAAACTTCTTAACCTCTGAATCTGAAAAGATTATTACAAATGAGAGATAAAGCAATTATCACTAGTGCCTTACCTTATGCAAATGGTGAGATTCACCTGGGACACGTTGCATCAACCTATCTTCCAGCTGATATCACAACTAGATTTCTAAAACTAAAAGGAGTAGATGCCTATTACTTTTGCGCATCTGATGATTTTGGCACGCCTATTTTACTCCAGTCAGAAAAGGAAGGGAAAAGTCCCGCTGATTACGTGGCATATTGGAACAAACGAGATTATGATGATTTTACTGCATTTGGAATTGACTTTGACTTTTTTTATCAGACAAGCTCACCAGAGAATATTAAATTTGTTCAAGATGTTTTTAATAAACTAAATGCTTTGGGTCACATTTACCAAAAAGAAATAATTCAATTTTATTGCAACAATGATAAAAAATTTCTTCCAGATAGATATGTTAAAGGAAAATGCCCTTACTGTAGTGTCGAGAACCAATACTCTGATCTTTGTGAGAGTTGTGGAAGAGTACCTGAAGAAATTTTAAACCCTAAATGCTCAATTTGCGGTCAACCTCCAACCAAAGAAAAAACCAATCATTATTTTTTCAAATTAAAGAACTTTGGAGACTCTCTATCAAAATGGTTAGAAGAAAATGAAAACCTCCAAAAAGATGTAAAAAAATATGTTCAAAATTGGATAAAATCTGGGTTACTCGACTGGGATATAACGCGTGATATATCATGGGGCGTTCCAATCCCACTTGAAGAAGCCGACGGCAAGGTATTCTATGGATGGTTTGACAATCACCTGGCATACATTTCTACTGCAATTAAATTTCTAAACGACAAGGGGATAGATGGAAAAGAGTTTTGGAATTCTGCTGATATCTATCACTTTATTGGCAAAGATATTGTTTATCATCACTATTTGTTTTTGCCTGCAATGCGATTAGGGATTAAAGAAGAGTACAAACTTCCGGATTTTATTCCAACAAGGGGTCATCTTACACTCCAGTCAAAGAAAATCTCAAAGAGTAGAAATTGGTATATTGGTCTAAAGGAATTTTTGAAATACTATCCTGCAGATTATCTGCGCTATTATCTTGTGGCAATTAATCCATATTCTCAAGATGATTTGAACTTTGACTGGGATGAATTTACAACTAGAATAAATTCAGAATTGATTGGTAATTTGGGTAACTTTGTAAATCGCGCGTTGGGATTTACTAAAAAAGCGTTTGAGGGTATAATTCCTGAACCTGAAGAATTTGATGATAAAGACACAGAAGCAGAAAATAAAATTAAAAATTTTTCTAATGAATTAAGTGAACTGTTAGAGCAAAATCATTTGGACAGAGCACTGAGAAAAATTATGGAGTTTTCTTCTTTTTTTAATCAATACTTTCAACACAAAGAACCATGGAAAAAAGAACCTGGCACTTCAAGCTGTGTATATCTGTCAGTCAATGCAGCTCGTAGCATGGCAATTGCCCTTTATCCATTTACTCCAAACTCTTCTCAGAGAATTTGGACTCAACTTGGTTTACAAGGTGAAGTCAAAGACAATAATTGGGATTCCTTGTCCAAGCTTGAGATAAGACCTGGTCACAAATTGGGTGAACCTTCTCCATTATTCTCAAAGGTAGAATCGGAAGATATTGAAAAATATAAAAAGCAACTCGGACATTTTGAAGAATAATGCGTCCTATTCCTAGAATCTCTACTAGGGGATACTATGACCTTACAGATGGGACAACTTTGAAAAAAAACCCCTATTATTTTTATCCGCCACAAGATTTTGAGAAAATAATTGATTCTAAAGAACTAGCTATAATGATTCATGGTTTCCGTAACGACAAAGCAGGTGCTGTCGAAAAAACAGTAATTGCAAAAAATAAACTCCGAAAACTTGACTATCTTCATCCAGTAATCGGGTATAGTTATGATTCTAATATTATGGGGGCTCATTTGATGGCCTTTGCACAACATGCGTTATCTGTGGGTCAAACGATTGCAAAGAAAAATGGCAGAAATCTTGCGTCGTTTATAGAGGATTTTAAATCAGTTAGTCCTAAAACAAAGATTAGATTATTGGGGCATTCTTTGGGGTCACAGGTAATTTTGAGTACTGTTGAGCGTTTATCTAAAAAAGATGAAAATTCTGGAATAATTGACAGTGTTTACTTTTTTGGAGCATCAATTACTGCAGATGTTCCCTCATCTGAAAAATATGGGCCATTACTTGAAAAAATAATTAATGGGAAAATCATAAATTATTACAGTCCTACTGACGATGTTTTGTTTTGGGCCGATAAAATTAATTTTGTTTCAGGTCCTCTTGGACTTCATGGTGTTACAGGAAAACCCATTTCAAAATATTATCAAAAATTAGTGACACCGGAGAATCATAGATTTGCAAGCTATGCTGAATCATTAAAATCCTTTCCCTAAAATAATTAAAAATTTTAGAATATTAAAAAACCACTTAAGTTATAAAAAATAAATGAAATTTTGAAAATACAATTTATGAAATATTTTATCTTAATTTTTTAAATTAAAAATGGTGTAACAATTTGATATTACAACTATGATTTTATTCGTGAGTAACATATGAAAAATGAAAAAATCCCATGTGACACAAAATCACCTTTAATATCCTAAGTATGTAATGTTATGATACACAACACAATGACAAACAATAATAAAAAATTAAGCATTTTACTTTTCGTATTATCAACAACAATGATTCTTGGTTCCAGCATTGATGCTTACGC
>DATKYM010000089.1:0-20646 GCA_035528495.1 Nitrosopumilaceae archaeon | reverse complement strand
AGTCAGCACTATGGATGAGATGATAATATCTTCAGGCACTATTGATTGCATTAGGTGTAGATAGTTGAATCAAAAGTTATCTAACGATATTCAACTAAAAATTGCACCATACTCTATTTTAGTAACTGGTGCAACAGGATTTATTGGGGCAAGGTTAATTTCATCGCTTTCTAAAAAAGGATATAAAATTTCTGCCATGAGTAGGCAAAAAATAACTGACTCTGAAAATGTGAAATATGTCAAAGCCGATGTTTTTGATTTAAATCAATTAGAAAAAGCCATGACTGGAATCAAAACAGCCTTTTATTTACTACATTCCATGGAAGGAAATAAAGCTGACTGGAAGGAATTTAGCTCACGTGAAAAATTACAAGCCAAAAATTTTTTAAAAGCAGCTACCAAAGCAGGTGTTAAAAAAATTATTTATCTTGGAGGTCTTGTAAATGATAGTTTAGATTTATCGCCACACATGAAAAGTAGGAAAGAGGTGGGTGAAATTTTAGCCTCTGGCAATATTCCTGTAACTGAATTACGTGCATCAATAATAATTGGGGCAGAAGGTGGATCATATGCAATGCTGCGGTATCTAGTTGAAAGATTAAGAATTATGGTTTGTCCCTCATGGGTCAAGTCTTTGGCTCAACCCATTGCAGTAGATGATGTAATTCAATATCTTGTAGGTTGCATGGAAAAACCAGAAACTACTGGAAAAATTTTTGAAATTGGGGGCCTCGAAAAAATCACCTATGAAGAATTGATGAGGATTTATTCGGCTTATTTGAACAAAAATTTATTCGTAATCCAAATTCCATTCCTAACAACTAGACTTTCTTCATATTGGGTTGACCTAATTACCCCCGTCAAAGCCTCTCTTGCTCGCCCATTGATTGATAGTTTAGTCCATGATACCATTGTAACTGATGATTCAATTTCTAAAATTATTCCACTTCGACTAAAATCAGTAAGAGAGTCTATTGATATTGCCACCAAGGAAATGAAACAAGATCCTCCAAAGACAGAACCGCGCGAGGAAAGGACAGGATTTAAAATTAATCAAAAACTTATACAAACAAGTCTTGTTGCACTTGCAATAATTGGGTCGACTTATTATTATTTAGATGACCGACCAGAAGTTTTCCAACCCTTGTGGTTAATTGTATCTTTTTTTTGGTATAGTGCCATTGTTTCTTCAATAATTTTTATTCATAATAAAACTCGTCTAGGGTATCTAATTGCAGGTGTTTTATCCTGGTTTACTTTGGCGTTTTGGTTATTTGATAATTTTTATGTAGTCTTTGACACATCTTTAATTGCAACTCAACCAAATGAACTGATGACGATTAGAAACTTTATTGGGATATTTTTTTCTGCATTGGTCGTATTTGCTTCTCATAATCTATTTCATAAAATTATTGACTATCAATACAGAGGAAAACCCATATAGAAATCTTTAAGAAAACCTAATTCAATTTTGAGGGTTTTTTATTTTTTAAATTATGTATTATCTTTAAATTAAAGATGAGAAAATATTCCAGGTGGTGGATTTGAATAAAGTAAAAAATATGTTTGAGAAGCCAAATATGTATTGTTAAATCTAAATATTATTGGGTTTATCTCTGCAAGAACGTCTCCTAAAGATATCTTTTCTTCTCTATATTTTTCCAAGAGATCAAAAAATATTTTTTTCTCGTGTACATTGAAATCATTGGAAAAATAACCAAAAATATGCAAGATAACGTTTGAATGTTTTTTTATTGTCGGTGGATTTTTCAAGGCTTTTTTTAAATGTAAATCATAATAATCCAGTATTTCCAAAAAGGGTATTTTTTTGTAGCTGGCAACAATGTTGCCTAAATTTTTTAGCTCTACTTGATCGTGAGACATTAGCATATACTTGTTCATAGCCTGAAAATTTACCAGATTTTTGATTTTTTTTGTCTGTTTTACACCATTAAATTGCTCATGGACAAATTGAACCACATCATCTTCGGAAATTTGATGCTCTTTCATGCCTAGATAGCTGTGTTTTTCCTTCACTTTAGAAATTACAGTATTATTACATAAAAAGCCAAATTCTAAAAATCCCATTTACCACTAGATATTTGCTAGAGATGTATGAAAAATTAGCACTAGTCAAATAATTAGCAGCAGGTTATATACGATAAATGAAAAGAATCAATAATGAAAACCACCATAACTACAATCGCAGCAATTTTACTGGTTGGCTCATTAACTTCAGTTGCAAGTGCAGAACAAGTACCATCTTGGGTAAAAAACAATGCCGGATGGTGGGCTGAAGGAACAATTTCAGAATCAGACTTTGTGCAAGGAATCCAATTTCTAATCAAGGATGGAATTATTGTAATTCCTCCAACAACAGTATCAACAGATGTATCACAAGGTATACCTGATTGGGTAAAAAACAATGCTGAATGGTGGGCAGATGGAACAATATCTGAGGGAGAATTCGTTAATGGAATTCAACATCTAATTAAAACAGGAGTAATTTCTATTCCAACATCTGAATCAAGTACAATGGATACACCACAAAAGAGCACATCTAATGATTCCAAATTAGTGTCTCTTGAAGCAGAACTTGAAGCATGTTCGGAAATTACAAAAGCATATCCTAGATTAAACTGTGAAAGAGCAGCCAAACATGAGGTCGAGGCATATAACATAATAACAAATGGACAATCTTTTCCAGTAGGGCCTTTAACGTACTATTGGACAGGTCTTGGAACTGATGGTAACTCATTTGAAGTAAGCCCAACAGGACAAGCAATACTGGCAGTAAAGATTCTAGCTGTAAATGATTCTTCTGATGATATTGCCATGATGTGCACTGGACCATCTATTTGTAACTATGATGTATGGAATGGCGATAAAGCCTTCAAGTATTCTGGTATGGATTTTACCAATGGACAAATTGTTGTTAAATCTGGAACATCTGAAATATTTTCCATGTTGTTTGGCCCAAATATCGGATATGGTGGAACAAAATTTGAACACGATCCATCAAAGGAGTATTTCTTTAGAATCTCCGAACCCTATGGAAGTGCATCTATCCCGTTAAAATTAGGATAGATACTCTTTTTTCTTTATTTTTAGTTCTTTATCCTTCCCAAAAAATAATTTCAAAGAATCAGAAAAGACATTCTACCTAGATTAAATGAGGATGACTACTGCTTTCTGCACAGAGTAAAAACAGGGTACGGATGTTTCAAATCAATTGAAAAGCTTCCGCTGTTTTTGAAATTATATTCTTTAAAGCTTTTGGATTTTTCATGAAGATCTCCTCCAATTACCATTCCATTAACTGGACATAATCCATTGATTTTTGAACATGTGTTAATAGTGGGACCTACAAGATCAATATCCCCTTTGATGTTTCTCATCATGGTCACATTTCCATAATCAAAACTAATCCTAAAATCAATTTGATGTAACATCTCTTCGGCAAGTAATGCTTTTAATTTCTCATGTGTAGCCATCATTTCAAAACCACACTCAAGTGAACTCAAAAATCCAAATTTACGATCAGAATACCTTGTTTCTGGAAAGTAAAACAAAAGACTATCGCCCATGGTTTTTAGAATCTGACCGTTGTACTGATGTACAACTTTTGCCATGCAGTTTAGGAAAATTTCATAATATCTTGATGTTTTACTTGGAGATAACCGAGCAACAATTTTTGTAGAATCAACAATGTCAACTATTCCAACACAAAAATAAGTCGGCTTGCCTACTGCTACCATAAATTCCTCTTGCTCACTTTTTGGTACCCTCGAATCCTTGTATCCACTTGAGTCAAATAAAATCAGGTTTGTTAATTTCTCCTTTAGGGGCATATCAATTCGCTTTCAAGATTTGATTGATAACCCTTGTGGTGTGAATTAATTTAATGTTACAAAGTATAGGAATGTAATAAAATAATATTACGATATTTTATTCGTTTAACAAATTTATTATCTAATATCTTTAAAACATTAATCCTTCTTCCCAAAAAATAATCACTACAACCAATCAGTAATGAGATGATTGTTTGTTTCTCTAAATAGAATTACATCTACTCCTTTCTTTACTGCCTTTATTTGATACATAGTTGACTCATGAAAAAATGATTAATGATCAATTGGTTATTATGAAAAATAGAGTTTAGAATCTAAAGTGTTAAAGAGTTTAGATTTAGTTCCAGTTTATGTATGATGAACTGCATATTACATTATGAAAAAAGAAGAGAATCAAAAAAGATTGAAAGATATCATTAATCATCTTGAAAGAAAATTCATTCAATCAGATAATGAACAAGATCATGTAGATGAAAGACATGCTGAAGAGTATCGAAAATTGCCTTTAGACTAGAGTTTAGAATCTAAGAGACGTACAAAACAACTAATCATTACTGTCCCAATTGACTAAAATCTAGTGCTCATTGCAGCAGAACCAGATGCTGATGACAAAAAAATAATAAAAAAAGCTGAAGAGTATTTTGATGCCATTACAATATCTACATTTTAGTACAAACCAATATTTTGTTGAAAAAGTATCACTAATCTATGACTTTCACAAACTCAGTTAATGTTGACCATTTATGACTAGCAGTAATTCGTGTACTTTCTTTGTATGTCTGACTAGCCCTTGATATTTTTGAAGGGTTTTTTGTAAATTAGAAGTGTTAACGAGTTTATCGACTGTCAGTAAAAATAGTATCCACCCTTTCTAGGCACTAAAAGTTACCCTAATCCAGATTATAACGTGAAGTTTGTTTGTTCAACAAAATAATTAATTCAAATGAAAATAATTTCTAAACATGGATGAGGTTCAGGTGATTGTCCCAATATTGATAGTTCTCGCAGTGGGAATTTTTGTAGGAACTAGAGTCTGGATAATGTTTAAAAAATAATTTCAAACTCTAGTAATGAATCGTTAGATGCCCAGCTACTTTATGGGGAATAAAAAAAGGTTCAAAATAGAATCCACGAGGATCCACCTACCAAATTGGGCAAAAAAATCATTTCCTTGAAAATTAAACTCTATTTTGCTCTAAACTTTACCAAGATCACTCCAGCACCGACAACACCAGCTACTGGTGATCATAATTCTAGAGTTTAGCTAATCTTACTTTGAATAATTTATGATAAAAAAGTTGGGTCTAAAATAAAAAATGTAAAGAGTTACTTATTGACAACATTTGGTGAATGGAGTAACTCGTGGAAAGTCTTTTGGGCAAGACCGTTTGCCGTTTCAATAAATCCCTTGGGACAATATTCACATTGAATCATATAGTACTGTATGGTACCGTACTATTAATACTTAGGTAATCTGATAATTACCTATTTTGCAGTCAGATACCCCAGGTCATTTTTCCACATTATTTTCAGCTGACCTACTCATCACTCTACGATTAAACAATGATAGATGGGAATAAAGACCTTCAAATTTTAATATAGTTTAAGAAAATCTGATTATCAGTTTAGAGTACTTTCAATAGATGAAAATCATATGCACCAAAACGATACAATCGTTTTAGAAGCACAACTGTTTTTAAACAAATTTGTTCAATGATATCATGCAAAATTTTGCTTTACAAATCGATTCTGGAGGAGTTCAAGAGTCATTGAGTGAAACCGTATCTAATCTAATTGAACAAATCACTCCTGAACTTCCTCATTCTACTTTTGTAACTGATTTGGCTTTTATCATGATTATAGGTGCAGTAGTAACACTTGCATTCTTTAAAATTAAACAACCTTTGATCATTGGTTATCTTTTTGCAGGAATGCTGATAGGTCCTTTATCTCCACTCTGGGCTTGGATACTTCCTGAAGGCGGTCCCACCATGGATGTTGGTAGTGGTGTGGGAATTTTATCTGACATTTCTACTCTAAACTTGTTTGCAGAAATTGGTGTAATTTTATTGCTTTTTGTAATTGGAATAGAGTTTCCTTATGCCAAAATCAAAAGTATTGGTAGAGTAGCAATCGGTGTCGGTACTATTGGTTTGGTATCTACATTGGGAGTAGTTTTCTTTGCAGCTACTTCCCTTGGTTTGAACTTTATGGATGCATTATTCATATCTGCGGCACTTTCAATTTCCAGCACTGCGATTATTGTAAAAATATTAGAGGAGATGGGACGAATCAAAAAAGAATCCTCTATTCTTGTTTTAGGTATTTTGATTGTAGAGGATGTCATCGCTGTAATATTAATTTCATCGTTACAATCTATTGCGTTAGTAGGATCGGTTTCTATAGAGTCTGTTTTAGTTGTAGTTTTAGTAGCAGCGGGATTGATTGTAGGTACCTTTACTGTTGGTACTCGAATAATTCCACCATTAATCGATAGAGTTGCAGCATCAGAACATCGTGAAATTCTTCTATTGAGTGTTCTTGGAGTTTGTTTTGGTTATGCACTTTTAGCCAATATAGTAGGTTTGTCAGTGGCCATTGGGGCGTTTCTGGCAGGAGTACTTGTTGCAGAATCTAAATCAGCTGAAGTCGCAAAAATCTTATCTAGTCCGATTAAAGATATGTTTGTTGCAATCTTCTTTATTTCAGTGGGTGCTTTGATGGATGTTTCTCAACTTGAAAATTATATTTTCCTTGCCATAGCATTAATTGTAGTTGCCACTGGAATGAAATTCGGTGGTAATATGCTTGGAAATTTCTTGTTTAGACAAAAACGTGGAAAATCACTTCGAGCTGCATTTGCATTGGCTGCACCTCGAGGAGAATTCTCGATTGTGATTATTAAAACAGGAGTCGATATTGGAGCTGTAAGTGCCTTTTTGTTTCCATTAATTGGTGTAATTACCATAGTAACTGCTTTTCTTTCACCATTTTTGGTAAAAGCAAGTGACAAAATTGTTCCACCATTAGAAGAAAAAGATGTCTGAAGAACTCCAAAAATTACTTGACCAAGTCCATAAAGGAATCACTATTTTCGATTTTGATGGTAAACCAGTACCATGTATTATTTTTGAAGAAAAAAAATATGATGAAATACTTTCAAAGGTATCAGGAAAGCCTCTTTCGGTAAACACTGATTTGAATATATTGCAAGACGGATTGGGCCATGTTTTTGTCGAGGTCATGCTTAAATTTTCTCAAGGTGGATTTGAAGAAAAAATTCTAGTATATGCAAATAAGGATGTTTTATTTTTTGAATCACTTGCAAAAACATCTATGCTTGCTATTTCCTCTCCAAAATCATCATATGGAAAGGACAATGTGTTTATGATCCAGTTACCAAGGCCTGAAAAGGCAGAAGATGCGCTTAAAATCATCCAAATTGGATTAAAACAATCTGTTGGAGGATAAGTGGTGCAGTTACCGGGATTTGAACCCGGGTCACGTACTTGGCAAGCACGAGTACTAACCAGACTGTACTATAACTGCAACAATCATGAGAAACGGATTTGACTATTAAACTGTTTTTAACTATTTCGTACAATTAAAGACATGCATGAAATAATCAAAAATAAAATCGAAGCAAAAATTCAAGAAACCATTTCAAATAAAAAAGAAATCGCACAAATTATTCTTTCACTTTCAGATATCGATGATTCAAAATCATTTGTTCTTGGAATAATTGTAGGGAGAATTTATAATGCATTTTACTATCAATCAAAAAGAATTCTAAACCGTGAACCAACCGAAGAAGAATTTCAGGAATTTATTGAATTTGTAAAAAGCAAGAAATCTAAATGGGAAAATCTATGGTGATTGTTTTCCATGTTCAAGTACAATGATCTTTGGTGTACCTGGTAATTTTACACATGCTCCATGCAGTGCTTTTTTTGCTGCCCCTACATGTTGAGAATTAACGTATAGTTCCATGATGGGTTGTCCTTTTTTGACTCTAGCTCCCAAACTGGTGGCTTTGCCCCATGCTCTTCTCATTCCTTCTGAAACTCTATCTGCACCTGCAGTTGCAATCTGTTTGTTTTCTCTAAGAAGATTGTGTGGATAAATTCGCAATCTAGAATAGTATCCTGTTTCTCCTGTAGTTTTTTCTAATGATTTATTTGCTGATAACCTACATGCTTCAATGGCCATATGTCTGATCTGGATTTTTTCATTTAAGAGTAATTGAACACAAAAATCGTAAGTTGCTTTTTTTCCACCTTGGAACTTTGCAATTTTTATCTGCGGTTTACCTTTGATGTATTCTTTTCTGGTAAAGACTTGCCCTTTCCCATCACTATAATTTGCACCGTGCATGATATCCTAAAACAAAAATGCCCATATTTTAACGGTTAGACCATCAAAATTACCAAGTTCTAGCAGTAATTGGGACGCTTTTTACATCTTCAAATATATTGACTTATGACCTTTTTAGACTGGGCGATGAGTCAAAATGAAGGATGACGTTTGTGATTTTTGTAAGGGCGATGGACAGTCTACCTCTTACATTTGTGTTTATTGTAATGGAACTGGTGAGTGGAATCCAGCCGCGCAGGCTTATATGAAAAATCATATATGTCAATGCATAGTTCTAGATAGAAAATTTTGCCCCATATGTAACAAAATATGTCATCATGACACAACGCTGAATCCAAAACAAAAGATAGATCCTGGAAACGGAGGCATCTCTTCACAGGAATCTTACAAATCTGAGATTATTATCGCATAATTGTCCAAAATTGTTTAAAACTGGGTTTTCTCCCTTCAAAAATTTGAGACCATGGATATTTGTCAACACAAATATGGAAATCATACAGTTTTATCTTTATCATGGATGAGGCTCCTTTTGTTGAAGGTGAATTAATTTCCAATCAAACTCAAATTTCTAATAAGGAAATGATTCATGAACTTGGACTAAAGGGATATGGGGAAATTGAGAATGATAAATTATTTTTAAAATTTTTTGAATCATTGTATTTACTTTATTCAGATAGATTGATTCTAAAAAAAGGGCAGAAGCCAATTAAATTTGATGACCTGTTGGCTATATGTCAGAAACAAGATTCAGAATCTCTTACAAAATTTTTGATCTATAGAGATTTGAGGACTAGAGGTTATGTTGTAAAAGATGGATTTGGATTTGGTTCTGACTTTCGAGTTTACGAAAGAGGGAACTTTGGCGAAAAGGGAGCAAAATTCTTAATCTTTGGTCTTAATGAAGGTCAACAAGAAAAAATGGGAACTCTTCAGAAAAAAATTGAGCAGATAACTCAAATGGGGAAAGAACCAATTATTGCCGTGATTGAGAGAAGGGGAGAGATAATCTATTACAAGATTAACCGAATGAATTTTTATGAAAATAAATCTAGGATAGAAGAGTCGTTTAATATTTAGACATTGAAAGCCCACTCAGATGAAAATTTTAACAAGCTATTTTCTTCAGCATACAGAAAATCATATACCTCCACATACTTTGTTTTGTTTTCCCATAATTCATCAAAATCTTTTCGTTTCCTATCTACCCTTGACTTGTCGTTCCAAGAAGTAAAAACATCCACTGATTCAAAATCACGAGTTTGAGTAGAAAAAGATTCTTTTGAAGTACCAGTAAATGCAACCATTTGATCTTGGCCATCCAAAAATAATCCAATTCTCTCCGAAAATGAATTTGTAATTTGTTCGGAATTGGGAATAGCGACTTTAATCTCGACTTGGCCGTTATTTACAATATCTTGTAGTTTTTGAATTTTAGTATCTCGGATTAGTTTTCCATCAAATCTTTTTGTATATTTTTCAGAAAAAAGTTTGGTCAATATATTAAGATCCAAGATCTTAAATCTGTGACCCGTCACCATTCTTAACTTTGCTTTTCCTGAAGAAAAATTATCAAATGCCATTGCAATGGTAGCCAATGTTTGAATTGATAAAAAATCTACACATCTATCATATTCTATGCACTGACTAAGACATGGAAAGAAAAATTCAGCAACGATATCATCTCTATCTGAACGATATTCTTCCTTTAAGCCAATATCTCTGAGACCCAATGTTAGTTGATTATAATTTTGTTATTTAAAGAAACAATTTTTTTTGCTAAACGATTACTTTGAGTAGGATAAACAGAAAAAATTAACAAAACTGATTTTAATCTAGTTTAATTAAAAAAACCCAAATGGAATCTGGACTGAATCCAAATAATGAACGGCCTCTCCTAATTGATTCTATTCAATATAGGTTATTTTATGCAGAAATTAATTTGGATAAAATACCAACCTTAATTCCGTTGGATATTTTCCCTAAAGATAAAATTGCTACTGAGATTGCCATTGATGGATTCTTGTTTTATGCAAATGGGGCATCGGATTTAATTTTTGCAGAAATTAATAAAAAACTAAATTTAGGATTGGCTTCAAATCAAACAAACCCGTCAAATATTGTCAATGCTCTTGAGGTCTTACATACAGATGAAGCCAGATCCCTAATTGAGGAATTTCAAAAATATTTTCAGAAACCCATTCATGAGCAAAAAGTAATTTCTGATGAAGAATTTAATGAAGGTCTAAACCGTTATGGCTATGATGCGATTGGGTTTCATGCTGAATATGAAACTCGAGGTCAAGAAAAATACCAACATTTTTGGAATCGAGTCAGTAGTAGGTTATGGGAGATTAGGAATCAACAGAATTTGGAAACTTATGATTCTCTTTTAAAAAATGCGGGAAAAAATGGAAAAGATAAGCCTAGAAGTTATTTGAGAGTAAAGATTTCAGATGATGATCATACACCTGTATATTGGGATTCTGCTCATTATGAAAGTCCAAAAAAATATTTTACAAACATCTTGTCACTTGTCAAACAATTCATTGATAGAATACTGGAAATTTTAGAACCAAGATACACCACAGACTTTAGCATTGGATCAAAATAGATCGGATAATTTTTGATTTGAATAGATCGTATATTTTATTTGTATATTAAGAAAAAAATCAGAACTGGCTTTTGATTTTACTCTTAATTTGTTCACAACTTTCATAGTAAATGTTAAAAGTGAAAATAAATCAGAAATTGTTAGATGAAGCCCCTTTTTTTCTTGATTCCATTACTACTGGTTAGTGTAGGCATGGCATATGCTGAACCATTGGAAAATATTCAAACATCTGTTTTGAATTATGCAAATAGCACTGCAACAGTCCAAATAACCTGGGATGTTGATGATGAGGCTTCTTCCTACAAAATTGGATGTGTCAGCTGTTTTCCAAATATAGTAAAGTCAGTTTCTGAGAACAGTGTAATTATTGGCAATGTTACTAGCTTGCCAAACAGCTCAATCGCTATTCTTTATGGTTTGTCATATGATGTGGAAAATCATCTTTTGAATGCTGTACAAATTTTTGTTAATCTAGCACCAGAAATTTAGAAAAATGTCCAATGAAATCAAGCAGGTAGTCGAGCTCAATTCTTCGCAAGAGGATGTATTTAAGGCAATTTCTAATCCAGAAGATCTTATCAATTGGTTTCCAGATGTTGCAATATTAGAACCCAAAGTGGGCGGTAAATTCAAAATCTCATTTTTAAAGGATTCCAAAAAACCAAAAATGAAAATGGATGTGGATTTTATTAACGAAGGAAAAATCTTAGAAATAGTATCCAATAAAAAACTTGTACACACATGGAAATGGAATCAATTTTCTGAATTTCCTGAAACCATTGTTACCTGGGATTTAGAACCAATTTCTGATGGCAAAACTAGGTTAACTCTGACACATACAGGATTTACAGGAAAAGAAAAAGGACCTGCAAGCTTGGAGGAGCACACCAAGGGATGGTCGTTCTTTCTAAATGAATTGATTTCATATTGCAAGAAATAGTTTGACAGTATTCATATGATTTTTAGCTAGTATCTATAGTGAAATATTATAAAACAACACCCATTTGTTACTTCCTAAGTTACAAGATGAAATTTTTTAGAATAAACTAAAAGATTAGAGCACATTAGTTATTTATGAAAGAAAAAATGAAAATATATGAAAACTAATTCAGTTCATTTTGAGATTTCACCATCTGAATGGCTGTCATTGAATCAATTTCTTTTTGAGATAAAACAGGTTAAATCTGCGTGTATTTCTGTTTACTATCCATATGGAAAAGGAGATGATACTATATCTTTACTAGATGATACGAAGAGGAAAGAGCCATTTGAAAAAATAGAATTAGAAATAAAAAAAAGAATTTTAGAACTAAAAAAGAACCCTTCTTCTGTTGGCAGATATGCTAAAACTTTGTGCATTTTTGGATGGATAGAAAATGGAAAAGTGAAAATTAAAAATATTGGAACATCGAAAAAATTACCCTACATTTACATGGTAAGCAAAAGGCCGTACACCAAACCGTTTGGAGATGTTCTAAAAACTAACTATGATATTTTGTTAGTTACTCTTGATCAAAAAACTGCCAGAATACAAAAATTTCATGGAAGTCAAATAGTTCAAGAAGCTAAACTTCGAATTGACTTACAAGGACGCCACAGAAAAGGGGGTCAAAGTCAAGGAAGATTTCTAAGAGCAAGGCAAACCAAAATCCATGTCTTCTTTAAAAAAATTGCATCCAAAGCCAAAACCATGGATTCAAATTCTGAATTAATATTATTAGGGGGAATAGGACCGGCAAAAACAGAATTTTATGGTGAACTTGATTCAGACTTGGTAAAAAAATGCCGATTTGTTGAAAATTTATCTTTTTCAACTTCAATAAGTGATATTCACCAAAAACTGATTCATCATTTGTATGAACATAGAAGAAAACATGTCGCAGAACTTTTGGAAAAATATGAAAAACTAGTCAAAGAAGGACTAACAGCAAAAAGAAATGATGTAATCTATAATGCATTGGAAATGGGAGCTGTTGATACTTTGATTGTATCGGCCGATTATCACACCAATTCTCAATTTAAAAAAATAATGAAAATGCTAGAGATTGCAAAAAATACCTCCTCTAAGATAGAGTTTGCAACATCTCCAAAAATAATCAAAAAGATCAACCTTGATAATTCCGTTTTAGCAATATTGCGATATCCGATAAAATGAATCCAAATTTTGGTTAATTGTAACGAATTAAAACTATTTTTTATTCACTTGCTTCTCGTATCAATTCAGATAATTGCCTTCCTTTGCCTTGGGGCAATGCAGTTATTCCACCATTCAAACTCTCAGTCACAATTCCTTTTCCTGCAAGTACGTTAACTGCCATTAATGACGTATTCCCGGCCATGCACACCAATAATGATTTTCCTTTGGACCCCTGCAGATCTTTACTCAGTTCTTCTGGAATTTGTTGCGTTGCTAATAGTTGTCCTACCGTTCTAGCCGTTGGAACGGCAATTTTTGATTTATCCACACCAAGTGATTTTGCAATAAGTTCTATTCCTTCTTCAAGTGGAGTATACTGAGTATGAATCCAAATTATTTTATCATAATCATCTGTATTTGAAGCCGCTTCTTCTAGTGAGACTCTAGTGCGGTTTTGTTTCTTTGACATTGCTTCTAGATTCTTTTTGTATTTTTGTATTCCATCAGCTACAATTACGACAAACTTTCCACCGCCTCCAAAATTTGCCATCTGTATTACTGCATAAAGTGCAAGAGCACTACTTTCGCCAATATCGTGACCTTTGTCTACAAAAAACTTTAGCAGGAGTTTGGCCTGTTCAAAATCTACTTCGTGTTGCCCTGCATATATTTCGGGTGTGTATAACTTTAAACCTGATGCCTTGTCTTTTGTTCTAATCCCTGCAACATCCTGACCTGCAGATGGAAAAACAATATGCACCGACTTTGTTGAATGTTTTTCTGATAGGTATCTACTCAAACCTCCAGAAGTTCCTCCGGTACCAAAAGTACATACAAGTTTAAAATCTGACATTGAATCTCCTTTTTCTTGTAATTGTTGGTCTATCTCAGCTGCAGTGACTGTTTTATGTACATCAATATTCAATTCATTGTCATACTGTTCGGGACAAAAACAATCATAAATCTTGGCAAGAAATTTTGCCAAGTTTATGATGTCTTGGCTTGCTAAAAAAGATTGTATCTCAGAGCTTGATTTATCAAAAACCTCAGGATCAAAACCCAATTCAGATAACTGTGAGCGAATATTGACTGCCGCTGCCTTTGCTGCCAAAAGATTTGGACTGTCCTTCATTCCTGGCGCGGGGCAGATATCCATATCCAAATCCATAATACGTATTTTCTCGTTTCTCAATTCCTCAAAGACTCCCTCTTGGAGCCTTCTAGAAACAAGAGCTACTACATTTAGTCCAAGCTTTGATAATTGACCAAGAGCAATCCCAAAGTTCCCAGAGGTAGCCTCAATTATTGTCTGTCCAGTCTTAAGCTTCCCTGTAATAATTGCATCATGAATTATGTGTACTGCGGGTCTGATTTTAATCGAACCTGTTAGCAAGTTTGAATCAAATTTTCCATAAACCTTTAGATCTGAATCATCTAAATTGAGATTGTACACATTTTTTGCACAGGCTTTCAAATCTTCAGTAATGTCATTCAGTGGTGTAGAATTGACAACTATGGTTTTACCCTGATCTTCTTCTAGATGTGGGACCTTATTCCATATCTCTTGTTGAAATTTCTCAAGTAGAATACTATCAATATTATTTTCTTTTGTTAATTCCAGAATCCTTTCTCCTCTTCATTAGCGTCTGATTGCAATCTCATATAAAATATCTGGTGGATGCAGAAGTGTCTTCTTTTTCTATTGTTCTAAAATTTTAAAAAATAGACGGTGTAAGGTCAATATGGGAAGAACCTCCAACCTATCTATTTTGATTTGAATATTTCATATTTGGTTAAAAGGGAATAGTAGAAATCGTTCATTCAAATGATTCGAATTTGCTAAATACTAATTTGTCATACTAAAGTCAATTGGATCTCTCACCAAGTAACAATCGTTTTTGGTCTTAAGTTCCAATTAAAAATAGTTTAGTTTATTGGATCTGATTACAATTTTTTTTGTATATTAATCAATTTTTTCAAATTTATTTAAACAATAAAATTCAAGTCATGGGTTTTGTCATGGGGTAAAAAAGAAGTAACAATAAAACCTATTTTAAAATCTCAGAAAGCAAGATTCCAAAACATGGATTACTTCGAAAAAAAATATTTCAAAGTCTTAGAAATAATTTCAATATTGGTAAAATTCTCTACTTTAATAGGATCTTTTTAAAAGACTGTCTTTGAGATAAATTCACTATATACTATGCATTGAAATTAGTTATCAACGTAAAATAATTCGTCTCTCTATTCTAATTAATAATTTTACAATAATTATATTATTATTTATTGTTCAGATTCAATAAAGATGTATTCTTTTTTAGATTCGGGGATAATGGTAAGAATTTTTTGTTCAATGATATCAGTTATTTTCTCAATTTCATCCGTATCTAACCCATCAATTAAATTCACTTCAATTCCCACTAGTACCATGGTTGGACTAAGATGCATAGTCTTCATTGTAACTATCTTGTTTACTTCGGGAACCTCACTCACAATATCCATAATCTCTTCACGCTTTTCTGCGGAGAGTGATTCACCCAATAACAAACCTCTATTTTCTTTGGCCAAGAAAAAAGCAAATGACATCAAGAGGACTCCGATGGCAATCGAACTTATTGCATCATACTGTGTATTCCCAGTAATGTCTGTGAGAAATATCCCAATGGCAGCAACTCCAATTCCAACAAGCGCTGCAGAATCCTCAACGACTACCGTTAGGATAGAAGAGTCTTTGCTATTTTTAAATTCTTTAAACAAAGTTGATGGTCTAATTTTTTCTCCTCGTTCAAAAATAGGTTTTTTAAATTGAGAAAATGCAATTCTTAATGCATTTGCTTCAAAAATAGCCGCTATTCCCAAGACAATGTAGTTTATCAGAGGATTTCCAAAATGATGATCTTCTCCAAATAACGATGAAAATCCTTGTTCTAGTGACAATATACCTGATATTCCGAAGATCATTGTTGCCACAACAAAAGACCAAAAATACTGTGACTTCCCATAGCCAAATTGATGTAAATCAGTCGCAGGTTTAGTGCTTAGTTTAATCCCAAATAATAACAGAATCTGGTTGACAGTATCTGATGCAGAATGAAATGATTCGGCCCACATTGATGCACTACCAGTAATTCCGGCAGCTACAAACTTTGTTACTGCAATTCCCAGATTTCCAAAAAGTGCAGCATATACTGCCTTAGTTGAACCCGAGGCCACATTAAGAATTAATTTGGGTCTTTATTTGAATTATCTTCTCAGACCGTTTACTTACATTATGTGGAACCAAAAATCTGTTTTGTTCCACAATACCAAATTTTATAGAAAACTTAGTCTGTCAAAAAATTAACCTATCTATCTTTTCAAATGTAGAAAGATTAATTTCCCCTTTCGAAATTATTGCCAAAATGAATTTTTCAAGGTCTTCCCTAAATTTGATTCATTAAACGTAAATAACTAAGATCTACAAATCAAAACATGGTCAAATACGCAACTGTAATGGTTACAGGAGCAGGCAGCATACTAGGACAAGGAATAATAAAATGTCTTCATCTCAATAACAAGAAAAAAAATACGAATGTTTTTTACAAAATTGTTGGTGTCGATATGAGTATAGAGGCCATCGGTCTTTATAGAAGTGATTTAGGTCTAGTTGTTCCTTCAGCTTCTTCGGATAATTATATTAATTCAATAATTAAAATTTGTAAAGATAAAAAAATTGAAGCGATTTTTGTCGGAACCGACCAAGAACTTCTCCCACTTGCAAATGCAAAAAAATTGATAGAAACTGAATCCGGAGCAGTTGTGATTAGTAATCCCCCAGAAGTAATTTCAATTTGTCGAGATAAATGGAATACATTTGAATTTTTAAAAAATAATAATTTAGATTGTGCTGAATCTTCTTTGATCGAAAATAAAGAAAATTTTATTAAAGAATATAATTTTCCTATAGTTGTAAAACCTAGAGAAGGATACGGCTCATTACATTTCTATGTAGTTAAAAATTATGATGAACTAGGTAAAGCGATTTCTGAAATCCAAAAAGTAGGCTGGAGGCCAATTTTACAGGAATATCTTGACGCCATTGATTCAGAATTTACAACAGGCGTCACTATGGATAAAGATGGGGAGAAAATAATGTCCTCCATCTCCCTTAAGAGAATTTTAAAAAATGGCCAAACTAACAAAGCCTTTGTGGATGATTATAATCTCGTTAGAGAATCAGCAAAGGACGCTGCTATAAAATTAGGATGTACGGGAGCAATTAATGTCCAAGCAATACAGGCAAACGAGGAGGTAAAGATATTTGAAATTAATCCAAGATTTTCAGCTTCTGTTCCTATTCGCGCAACAGCAGGAGTAAATGAACCTGACATTATTTTTAGAAATAATATCTTAGATGAGGAAATTATGGTTAATGACTATCAAAAACTTGTTTGTATGAGATACTTGGATGAAATGTATGTCCCACTTTCCACATTCAATAAATCAATAGATGATACCAGAGTGGAAAACTCCGATTCATTCACAGAATCCTATTTTTAGTAAGCATTTCCTAAGTGATTACAATGATTTCCTCTTTTCAATATATGATTGTCAATGTACGGATAATTTTCCATAATTCCAATTATTTTGTGAATAACAAAATTTATTGTTGCAATCTATTTAAATTCCTTCAAAACTATCTTCAGAATTATTTTCTTTAATTAATTGCAAGCTCTTAGGGCCAACATTGAACAACATATCTAAGATGGAAAGATTTGGAAAAAACGTTTTTGAAAATCGTTGAGGATAATTTGTTGGAGAATAAGTTTGATAAATTAATTTAACTTGATTGTTTTCAAACAGTTTTTCGTCTACATAATTCCTACCTCCTATTCCGGATATGTAAGTCTCTGCACCTACAGCTTTGCACACATTTAACAGCCGTTCAGTAGATTCTCCTGAAATGTTTAACTCTGATTCTCTAATGATTTCAGTTTTGATACCAAGCCATTCCATTGTTTTTTTTAAAGTCTCAAAGTTTAGATCAAAAAGTAATTTCCATTCTTTTTTATACAAATCATCAAAATAGCCCTTATAGTCGTCAAAAAATGGGGTTTTTCCATATGAGCTATTGATTTTTTTTAAATGGTCCTTTTTCCAAGGTGTTTCATTATTGATTTCTACAACCATATTTGGTGAGAATTTTTGAGTTTTGTTTATTGGAATTGAGAGCCAAATCCAACCATTGGTTGATTCAACTCTGGTTCGATTTGTAAATCGTTTATCATATTGTACATCATCCATAATTACAAAACAATCTGCTAATGTCAGCTTATGAAAAAATCCTGGATACGGAAAAAACTGAGGTTGGTGAATTGCTACTTTCAAGTATAGATTTGAATATTTTGGCAATTAAAAGGTTTAATCTAATTTTGAAAATTCTAAATTGGTATTTAAAAAAAGTTAATTAGGTTACAAATATTGGAAAATTGATGACCAGTCTTCCAAAATTAAATACCAAAGAAGATTATCATATTCATTCAAATTTTAATGACCATTCGCCATCCAATTTATCAATTAAAAATATTGTTAAACGGATGGAGAAAATAAATTTAGATAAGATTGCAATAACTGAACACATTAGAAAATCCTCTGATTGGATTGAAGATTATTTAAACCAGATAGAAACCTATGGTAATAAAAAAATTATTACAGGATTTGAAGCTAAAATTCTGCCGGATGGTACTCCTAACTGTTTAAATAAATACCAAAAAAATTATTTTATCATTGCAAGTTTTCATAATTTATTTCATGATAAAAAAAAGTGGTTACAAGCACTTGAAAGAATTATTTGTAATTCCAACGTTGATGTAATTGGACATTTAGGTCCTTGGCACGATGAAGACATTAAAATCACCGAAGATGAGATAAATTATCTTTCACATTTAATAGTTGACCAGGAAAAAATTATAGAAATCAATGCAAAATATGAATGGCCTAAAAAAAGTTGGATAAAGATTTTCAAGAAAAATGGCGTAAAATTTCACTTGGGGAGTGATGCTCATAAATTAGAAGATATTGGACAGTTTGATAGGATTTCAGATCTTATTAATATTGTAAATAGGTAGTCGCACGCACATTCAATTCTGGGCTTTTTCTTGTAGATTGAGAATACTTTGTAAAATTACCTGAAATTAGATTAGCCCCATAATTCTTTTTTTCAATACTTTTGAAAAGGATTATGCAATGGAGATCATTATAATTTTGATTATAGTTTTCCTTAACAGTTAATTGAGCCCTTCTTATCTATACCCCAAAAATGAAATGCTCCCATCGGGATTTATCAATTTAGTTCAATATTCCCCTTCATTTTTGGCTTGAAAATAAACCGAGGGCGGATTTTGTTAAATTAGTTAGATGCCAACCTGTTTTATTTATAAAGAAAATTTGATTTCTCAAAAATCCTTTGATTCAAATCCCATGAAAAATTTTTTGAAACTTGAACTAAAAATAAAATATATAGTAACTTATTGGATTCGTCCAAGAGAGTCTTGAACCAAATTCATTAGTCCCTTTATGAGATTTGAAATTATTTTTTGGGAAGGGTTAGAATTGAGATTATCTCACTAAGGATTACCCAATACGGTCCATCCTCTTACCATTAACTTTTGAGCAGTAGATTGTTTAACACATGCTGGAGAATAATCTGTAACTTTGAAAATAAGATGAAGACCTTCAATACATGTTACGTTTTCAGGTATAATTCCTGCACTTATTTGCTTCAGTGGTGGTAAAATGATATTTTCAGAAATATTCCTAACAAGATCAATGTTTGAAAATTCAATTAAGTTAGTAGGGCCACATAATTGAGATTGTATTTCTGATCCAGAATAATCTGCAAAAACCAAATATTCTGCTCCTTGGGCAAAGTTAATTCCCCAGAATTTTTCGTCCGATAGCACTTTAACAGAATCTTGATTAACTCCCTTGAAAGGTTCCTTGATTGAAAACAAAGACTCTGCAATAAGTTCCCGTTCATGGGAGGACTCCAGATATTCTTTTGATACAACTTCTCCCACAAATACAACGTCAGATTCTTCATATGATTCGGCAATATTTGGAGCTGCACATGATAGGGCAAAAGCATCATAATCTGTTACAGAAAATCCGCCTGCTATTATTACATATATGGAGGCTAGAAGCGTAATTAATTTCATAATAGTTAGAAGGAAAATTTGTTTATAGGGTTTTTCGTAAAAATCAAATTTCATCAAAGTCTTTAAGCTGCACTCTTAAAAATAAATCATGAAACTAATTTGGGCAATAATCCCGTTGATTTTGTTTGGAATTGGAATTCAACAATCATTTGCAGATGTTGTTTATGCTGAAAACCACGAACTTGACTTTGAAAATTGTGAAGGAATTTTGGATATTGAGGAAATAAAAAGCGTAATTATGGATATTGGTGAAATTACTGTTAGATCACGAGGATTAATGCCAGTTGATGAAGAACCAGGCTTTCAAACAATGTGTAACTCTACATTTGAATCACTTGACAAATCAATTAGCATGACTATAGTAGTAATGGAATCAAGTGATACGGCAAGTGTACTATATGAAAAAAATCTTGATTCAATGTCTGGTCAAGACTTTGAAATAAGAGAATACCTTACTTTTTGGAATAATTTTGATGT
>DATKYM010000088.1:0-7204 GCA_035528495.1 Nitrosopumilaceae archaeon | reverse complement strand
GAAATGGGATTATTGTACACTAAACTGTATGTAGATTTTGAACCAGATGAATGGAAACAAATTTCAAACGTGCCAGTAACATTTGAATCTCTAAAAGACGACGTTCATCTTGAGGTAATGGATACTTCGAAAAACTCATGCCATTTACAATTCAAAAGAGGGGGAAAATTAAACGTCTACCGGGTAGTAGGAAAATTTCGGTTAACTTGGGATAATGAAGATATAATCAATTAAATCTTAAAATGTAAAATATTAAAAATGGGGTGATTTTCAAACTAAATCATTGTCGTTAGAAAATAATGCAAAACAAATTTTACAGAATTTTGAAGAAACATCCTCCAAGGATATTATAGACGTTTTAGATCAAATTCAAAACCAATTTCAAAGTACCATTACAAAAGATTACTTGCAAGGAAAATTGAAATCTATTTCTGATATTGATAATGAAGAAGAAAGAAAAACTCTTTGTAAATATCTAAAACCCTATTTTAATTGGTATTTACAAAAATCTTGATTTAAAAATTCTTATTGATATTTGTTAATTTTTGATTTTGCAATTATTAGTAATTCCAAATCCTTTTGTGCAGAAGGTAAATCTCCTACTAGTTTAAGATAGTATTCGTGACCGGTATTTTGAGCTTTTTGTATATCTAACTCGTAGGATGCCAATGCTTTTTCTAAAATTGGAATACTTTCATTTAAGTCATTTACTAGTTGATTTTCAATAAGACTTTGATTAATTTTTTGAGTGATTTCATCTATTTTTGGAACTTCTTTCTTTGCAGCCATTATTAAGATGCCGCCAAACATTGCTGCAGAATCTTTTATTTCTGGACTTTTATCTACTGTCATTAGTCTTTTTTTGTAATGACGCAAGGAACGTAAAATAATTTCATAACCTCCTTCGTCTTTTAAATAAATTCCGCCCAACCATATCTTATCTGACAATTTCTAATGTTTAATTTTTGTATTATTAAAATTTCTGATTAAATCAAAAAATCTTTGATTCTAAAAAACCCAACGTACTGTGTAAATCCACAAGGATACGCCAAATCTAAAAAATGTGATGATGGTCAATAATTCCTCAAAAACATTTTTTTAGTTGAAAAATTTGGTTAGAATAAAAACAAACAAACCTACTTAGATTTACAAAATGTTTTGTTAGATTTTATGACGGGATCACAGAAATTCTTTTGTCACTGATTGAATAAATGAGCATTTCAGATATCTGCATTTTCTTGAATTGAGGGTAGCTCTCTTCCCGTTAATCTAAGCAAAATTCCGGCTATGGTCACGCCTATTCCTAGCAATCCCACAAAAATTCCAGCGTGTTTTGTATATCTTACTACATTATCTAAATTCAATGAATTGCCCATAACATAAAACAACAAGAATCCACTAGAAATCATGATTATTCCAGATAAAATAATCGCTGATTCACTTTTCATGTTTAAATTGAATCTAATTAAACTAATAAACTCCAACATTTGTCCTAAAATATTCAAATTTATTCTAATTAGAATTTTTAATAGATTATATTTAGTACAATTTGATTTGGCTTAATGGTAACAGAGAAGATTAACTTGCTTATGATTGTTGAAGATATCATCAATTTAGATCCAAAAATGCGATTCGCTGCAATTATTAGTCTTAAAGGAGACATACGTGAAGCAATAATGAAGGGTGGCAAAACTTCTATGAAAACCCAAAAAGAAGAAGAACATTTTTGCCAACAGGTTGCTCAAAGAAGAGCCATGAGAAAAGAATTCAACAAGTCCCTGGGGAAGGTTAGATATGTACACGTAGAAAGAGAAAAAGTCACCCAAATGGTTGTATACACTAAACGAAATATTGTGTACTTTACGATGGAACCTGAAACTCCAATTGATAAAAAAATCCGATTAATCACTAGTATTAAAAAAATCACTGCTGATCTATAGAATCTCTAAAATTAAAAACTTCAAAAAATTTAACGATTTTTGATTATGAAAAAGTATCTAATAGATTCTAAAATGTTTGAGTTGGATAAACATTATAGGGAATGCCAAAAACAAAATCTTCCGTTTATTAAAGCCAGAAAAAATCCAATCGATAATAATTATGTTGTAAAAGTAGATCTAATTACTTGCAAGTATAATTTTACACCAGAGGATGAAAAAAATATTAATCTTTTATTCGAAAAAGAAACCAATTCCCAAAAAATACACAATCCAAAAAACCTAATATTCAAAGGCTGCAATATTGATAAAGAACTTGTATGGTATGATGGAATTTTGGAAGAAAGATTAGATACTTTTTGCCAGAATTTATTCAATTTATCTGACAAATCTAAGGCGTAACATCTTTTTATTTAGTATTCTCAATCTTTACACTAATATTGATTTTTTATTAACTGATGCTAATGTCAAAACTAAAAATTTTAATCGATGAGATGGATGATGGATGGGATGAAAAACTTAAAAATTTAGGATTTGATGCGTATAGCGTAAAAAAATTAAGGGCTGAAGGAATAAAATTACGTACTGATTATTCAGTAATTAATTATGCTCGAGAAAATGACATGATTTTAGTCACTAGAGATACTGAAAGTGGGCAGGCTTGCGAAGAAAACGATTTACCGTATATTTTATTGGATAATGAAGAAATATTCAAAATTGTATTAAATAAAATAAATCGAATATAACTTAAATTATTTTAAATTAAATTTATTTTTATACATTTGAATATTTTTCTAAAACACTCTTTTCACCAATCAAGTTTATTTCTGTAGTTAATTCTTCTAAGATTTTTAATCCGTCCAGAACGTACTCTTTTTTGATTTCTTTATTTTTTAACTTGTGCTTTAAGGTGAGTTTTTCATTATTAACGAAACTAAAAAAAGATACAGAAGATCCCATTTCTAGATTGATAAAAAACTGAACGTAATCTGAAATTGAGCGAATTCCCATGGTTGATGACCTTCTTCCTAGTATTTGATTGAGGTGATTTTAAATAAATTTGAGTAAATTTGCTCAAGTTTATTTATTATTTGTATTCAGATACATTATGGAAAGTTGCGATCGCAGAACTAGAGCATACAAAAATGGAAAAACTTTTGATGAATGCAAGGGAATTGCAGAATCTATGAATCCAGACTTTAAAAAACAAATAAATCAAAATGATAAAATTCTCTGGACTGAAATTTTAGATCAGGTAAATCATGACGAATTAATATACAAATTGACTTTAAAATATCTTCGAAGAGATGGATACGATATTGGAAATTACAAAGTACCAGAAGTAAAAAAATTCATAGAGTAGGATCTATTTTACAACTTCCATCGGTGTTTCTTAATTTTTTTGCCATTACAAATGGTGTAACCATTAAAATTGGTATTGCAATTGCAATGAATAATGTTTGCAATTGCGCTAAAGCAATAGTTAGTGCAATTCCACTTGCCGTGCCGATAAAAATGGATAGAAAAGTACCCGCACATGTGGGACATGCTATAAACAAACCAGTCACTGCTCCGATAGAGCTAAATCCCCTCCCTTTCTTTGATATTGCAAAAGCGCTTACTGCAATGGCTAGATTTAATCCAACTAAATAAGAAACAATAACCTGTAAAACTAGATTTATTGGGATAATTTGGAGACCAATATGCTCAGTCAGATATATTATAATTTTAGGCATATATCCTGGACCGTCACAACATGGTGCAACAAATCCTGAAGGAATTTCTGCACCGTAATGTATTGAAAAATACACCTCTGGTTGGTAGATTAGGGTTCCTGAAACCAGAGAAAAGAAAATACCATAAATAATAAAGGTTACAAGAAAGATTTTTCTGGATTTAGAATTCCAAGTTACAAGTGCAATTATTGCAAAAAGATCCCTTTCTCTTAGCTCTACCTTTTCACGATGAAAGATGTAGAGCCCATAAGTAATTGCCCCAAAACATGCTAATAATACAACGTAAAACATGTATGCTATTCTTTGGATTGAATCAAAAGCCTCAGGCGTAATTAATTCAGGATCTTGATATCTTGAATAAATTAAAAATAAAATCGTAATTGAGACAAATCCTATAATCATTAATTTTTTTCCACTTTTATGATGTTCTACATTCCCGGTCTCCATTGTGGTGATTGTACCCTTATTGCATTAAATTCTATCTTTATTTTTAAAAATTTTAGATTAATTTAGGGACAAAAATATAGATGATTGCTATAATTTCCAATCTTCCAAAAATCATTAGGAATCCTAAAACTACCTTTGTACTCGAATCAGTATCCAGATCAATCACTCCTGCAGAAAGTCCACCTGTAGTAATTACTCCTATTGATTCAAAAAATGCATTCTCAAAACTCACATTCTCAATTGTTGCTAAATGACCTGCTGTAATAATTGCAATAATCGGAAGTAATGCTAGGATTATGACGGTTGAATACACTTCTTTTTTGGTTTCAACGGAGAGTTGATTTCGTCTTTCTCTTTTCAGCATGTTCCAAAGATTTTTCAAGTGAAATAACCTGAATATTTTAAGTCCACCTGCAGTTGAAAAACCACAACCTCCAATCACCATTAAGATAATTAAAATTCCATGTGCAATTGGATTTAATCCTGCTAAACTCTCTTGCTGAAGACCTGCAGTCGTACTAGCTGATACCGAATAAAAGGCACTATCCAAAGGATTGAAACCACTAATTACCATAAACAACAATGTGGCGCTAACCAAAATTGAAAAATATGCTAAAACCTCTTTTCCTAACTTTGGAGAAAGGAATTTTTTCCTTACAAAACCATAGTGGAAAGTAAAAGGCAATGCACCTAAAATCATTGCTCCCATCAAGACTATCTCCTCTTGCCAAAGAAGATTCTGTAGAATTGTAGAATTGGGTAGAAACCCCCCAGTAGCCAATGTGCTCATTGCTAATGAAAAATTATCCATCAAATTTCTTTCGCCAAATATCCACAATAACAGGGCAACAATTACGATGTATAGTGCAAAAATTACAGTGATTGTACCAAATAATTCCCTCATGTGTAATGTTCGACCTGAAATAAAACCTCTCATAGATTGAAGCTTAGATTCAGGATAAAATGCTGTTATAACAAGATAAATGAAACTCATTCCTCCGACCAGTTGAGTGAAACTCCGATAAAATGTGAAACTTTGTGGCAAATTTTCAGGCTCGTCGTACAATGAAATACCGCCAGTGGTAAATCCTGCAGCACTTGAAAAAAAAGCATTAGAAAAGGCCTCTGCAGGTTCCATGTCGGGAGTAGAGATATACAAGTAAGGCGCTGTTCCAAAAAGAGTCAATAAGAAAAGACTTGTAAAAACTAGAACTGATGCTTGTCGAAGATTAAGGCTTGCCTTTTCTCCGTATGAATTGAGAAAAAATCCTGTCACAAGTAATAAAACCGTATTGAGATAGATTCCTGTTGCGATTTCAGTTTCTGCTAGAACGGTTGCCACAATAGCTGGAACTAGCAGCAGAACTCCTGCAAATTGCAAAACAAATCCTAGATTTCCTAATATTGCTTTTATTGGAGGACTAAGAAGTCGTGGTGGTGTTGCAGTTGCATCTCTTATGGCATTTGCAATTGTTGCTTGAAAAATAATTCCGATAACTTGATTTTTTTTATCAATTACGGGTAATTTTCTGATACCATTATCTCTCATTTTATGAAGTGCATCTTGTAATGTTGCTTTTTCATTAATTACTATCAACGGGGTACTCATTACATCTTTTAAGGTGGTAGCTTCTGCGTAAACTGTTGCATCGCTAACTTTTCTTAAAATATCTTCATCAGTAACAATTCCAATAGGATCTCTTTTTTCGTCAGTTACAACAATGTCGTCTGTTTCATAATGTTGAAGCATCCTTGCTGCCTCTCGAGTAAGCGTATTTTGATTTAATATTAATACGTCCTTGTCCATGAAATCTGAAACTGATTTTGTGAGTATGTATGATACTGCTTTTTCAGGATTAGTCGACATCAAGTTTTCATTTATTATTCATTTTAAATAATTTGGGGTTTGTGAGTAGATTCATTTCAAAAATATTGACATATTTTTTAATAGTTTTTTATTTAAAGCCAAATAAAGCCAAAAACTAACGTAATAATCAAGTTGATACAAATAACAAGTATCCAAAGAGCACATTTTGATAATTTTCAAAATTTTAAACAATCTGCGGGATTAAAAATCATCTTTAAGGTTATTTTTGGAATGGATTAAGAAATAGCTATTAAAGCACCACCAAATTCTATCAATATCCCTCCTCCTGAAAGTATGGTAATATTATTCCCTGATGGAACACTTAGGGATAATCCATTTGGAATTGTTAACACCGCTCCATTTTGTACAATAACATTTCCTACGAGTGTATGGGATTTGGTAATAGTTGTTGATAAGTTGATTATATTCTCAGTATCTGAACTATCCGGTATTCCATCTGAATCAAGATCATCTATAACTGGTGGTGAGCCATGAAATATTTGCAGTCGATTGTTGAGAGTATCTACTACAATTATCCTATCTGCAGAGTCTACTGAAACACCAGTAGGATTATTAAATTGACTATCACCTAACCCAAGAACTCCAAAACTCTGTAAATGATTTCCAGTAGAATCAAAAATTTGAACTCGGTTGTTTAAAGTGTCTCCGACTAGTATTCTATCTGCTGACTTTATTGCGATACCTTTTGGATTGTCAAATTGACCGTTGCCAGAACCTACACTACCGAAATTTGATTGGTATTCACCTGCAGAGTTGAATACTTGAACTCGATTGTTGCCAGCATCTGCTACCAGTATCCTGTTTGCAGAATCAATTGCAATACCAGAAGGAAATATAAATTGACCGAGGCCAGAGCCGGAATTACCAATCGTTTTTAGGTGGATACCTGCTGAATTAAATATTTGAAGACGGTGGTTTAATTTATCTGAAACAATTATCCTATCATCAGAATCGACTTCAACATTTGTAGGAAATTTAAATTGACCGTTGCCAGAACCTTGGCTGCCGAATTGTGATTGGTATGCTCCTGCAGAGTTGAATACTTGAACTCGATTGTTGCCAGCATCTGCTACCAGTATCCTGTTTGCAGAATCAATTGCAATGCCTATAGGATTGTCAAATTGACCGTTGCCAGAACCTGCACTACCGAATTGTGATTGGTATGCTCCTGCAGAGTTGAATATTTGAATACGGTG
>DATKYM010000087.1:0-10095 GCA_035528495.1 Nitrosopumilaceae archaeon | reverse complement strand
GCAAGAGAGATTGCAGCAAATAAAAATACTGTAATAGTCGTAGAAGAAGATTATGAAATTGGAACTCCCGAGCATTGTGGAGGACTGGTAAGTATCAGAGGATTAGAAAAACTTGGGATAATCCCATTTGGTAAAACTTTGGATCATTTCATCGAGTCTGCAAAAATCTATGCGCCGAATGGAAATAGTTTTTTAATAAATTCAGAAAAGCAAAAAGTGGCAGAAATTAGCAGGCGGGAGTTAGATAAACAAATTGCATTTCAAGCTCAGAAGAATGGGGCGATAATTAGGGTAAAAACAAGTTTTCAAGAACTAACAGGTAAAGGAGTAAGAACAAGCGATGGTGAAATTGAATGTAAAATTTTTGTTGATGCAAGGGGCATTTCATCCCTTGTACAAAAAGATCGTGTAGGAATTGTGCCATCTGCCCAATATGAAATTTATGCAGAATGGATTAAGAAAGGAAGAGTAGAGATATTTTTTGATCAAGAAAAATATCCCGGATTTTTTGCTTGGGTAATACCATCGGGTGAAGGAAAAGGAAAAGTGGGTGTTGCAGGTAAGGGAATTAACGTATCAGATGCTTTAGAAGAGTTCTTAGAAAGTAAAGGAAAATATTCAATCATTAGAAAAATTTATGCACCAATTTGGATCAAAGGTCCAATAAAGAAATTTGTAGAAAATAAAACAGTGATAATTGGAGACGCTGCTGGTCAATCCAAACCTACAACATCAGGAGGAATTTACACCAGTGGAATGGGAGGATTACTTGCAGGTAGAGCAATTTCAAATTTTTTAAAATCAAACAAGGAATCAGATTTACAAGAATATCAAAAACAGTGGACAGAACAATTTGGAGAAGAATTTGAAAAACAATTATTGGCAAGAAAGTTCTTGGAACGAATTAACAACGATACAGTCATTAAATTATTTGACTCAATAACTCCAGAGATAATAAAGGAAATTTCAGAAAAAGAAGATTTCGATTTCCATGCAGGCTCAATTATAAAATTACTTGGAATAAAGGGATCTGTAAAAACTGCTCAGATAATTATTGAAGGAGAACTCAAAAAACTATTGAGGTAAACCAGACATCAAATACTAGGGAAGATATAAATGATGATTGGAGAAAATCTTGGTATGTCATCTACCATATCATTACCAAAGTGTAGTTGTTGTCATAGACACATTATGCCTAATGATAAATGTGTAAAATTTAATTGTCCAAATTGTGGTACTGATTTAATCTGGAGATGCCAAAGTTGCAGAGAAGCAGCACGCAAGTATGTCTGTAGCTCATGTAATTTTCAGGGACCTTAGAAATTGGCAGAATTACTTTTGATTACAAAAATCCTTCCTTCAGGAACTGAAGTAGATTTAGACAAATTAGCTGAATCCATCAAAGGTGCACTCAAAGAAGGTCAATCGATGAAAAGACATGCAAAAGAGCCACTGGCATTTGGATTATATTTCATTAAAGCAGAATTTATTGTGAATGATTCTGAAGGACAGATGGATGCTCTTGAGGATGCAGTAAAATCAGTTGATGGAGTCAGCGAATTTGAAGTTCTCAATATGAGTAGAATGTCCGTTGATATGAAATAGGTGATTTTATGGTACGCAAAGAAGAGCCTTTGCAGATGCGAATTGGGGAAGCCAAGCAAAGAGATGTTGGTAAAAAAAGAGCTCGAATAGGTCCTGAAGCAATGGATTATCTCAAAGTCACACCAGGTGACATTATTGATGTAATGGGATCAAGATCTAGTTGTGCAGTAGTATGGCCAGTGGATGAAGACGAAAAATTTCCAGATATTATTAGAATCGATGGACAGACAAGAAAGAATGTCGGAGGATCATTAAATGATATTGTAAAAGTCAAAAAAGTTAGCTCAAAAATTGCCAAATCCATTTCACTTACTCCACTTAATGATACAGTAACTGTGGATAAAGAATTTACAGATTTTGTGAAAAATAGATTGAAAGGATTACCCATTTCACATGGTGATGAAATTTCAGTTATGATTTTAGGAAATTCCATGGACTTTAAGATTACCAAAACAACTCCAAAACATATTGTAAAGATAGACCGCACTACAGTTCTTACAATATCAACTGAGGCTTCGATGGACAGAAAATTAAGGGTGACTTATGAAGAAGTCGGAGGTCTAGGACATGAAGTAAAAGCAATGAGGGAGATTGTGGAATTACCATTAAAACATCCCGAATTATTTGCAAGGTTAGGAGTAGAACCACACAGCGGAATTTTACTCTATGGGCCTCCGGGTTGTGGTAAGACCTTGATTGCCAAAGTTCTTGCAAGTGAATCTGAAGCAAATATGTTTTTGATTAACGGTCCAGAAATTATGAACAAGTATTACGGTGAAACTGAAGCAAAATTGAGAGACATGTTCAAAGAAGCTAAGGATAATTCTCCAAGTATTATTTTTATCGACGAGATAGATGCCATTGCTCCAAAAAGAGAGGATGCATATGGAGATGTTGAAAAACGAGTAGTTGCGCAATTGTTAGCTTTAATGGATGGCCTTAACGATAGAGGTAACGTCATGGTCTTAGGGGCAACAAATAGACCAGACAGCATTGATCCTGCGCTAAGACGACCTGGAAGATTTGATAGAGAATTTGAGATTTCAGTTCCAAATGAGGATGGAAGATTAGAAGTTCTTCTTATTCACACAAGAGGAATGCCAATAGATGAGGAGATCGATCTAAAAGACCTAGCATCTGAACTTCATGGATACACAGGGGCTGACATTAAATCATTATGTAGAGAAGCTGCAATGAAATCGATTAGACGTTATTTACCTGAAATTGATCTTGAAAGTGAAACTATATCATCTGAAATTTTACAATCAATGGAGGTTAAATTAATTGATTTCTATGATGCAATGCATGAAGTAGTGCCCACTGCAATGAGAGAATTTTATGTTGAGCGATCTAAAGTTTGGTGGAAAGACGTAGGAGGATTAGATGAAATCAAAGAGGCTTTAAAAGATAATCTTATTTCTGCAATGAGAGATCCAGCAAAGTTTACCAAAATGGGAATCAAACCACCCAAGGGAGCTTTAATTTATGGCCCACCAGGTTGCGGGAAAACTTTGATTGCACGAGCACTTGCCACTGAAAGTGGAGCAAACATGATTTTAGTCAAAGGTCCTGAATTATTATCTAAATGGGTAGGAGAATCTGAAAAAGGAATAAGGGAGATATTTAGAAAAGCAAAGGCGTCATCTCCATGTGTAGTAATTTTTGATGAATTAGATTCGCTTGTCCGCGCAAAATCTGGAGAGGGAGGTGTTAGTGAAACCGTGCTTAGTCAATTATTAACAGAGATTGAAGAGGGTACGTCATCACGAGTGGTAGTTGTTGGGATAACCAATAGGCCAGATGTTTTAGATAATTCTTTACTTAGAACAGGAAGATTGGATTTGGTACTATATGTGCCTCCTCCGGATGAGAAAGGAAGATTAGAGATTATCAAAATATTGACAGCAAAAATGCCTCTTGATAAGGATGTAAATCTTCAAGAAATTGCCGTGGCCACCCAGAGTTACTCAGGTGCAGATTTGGCAGCATTATGCAGAGAGTCAGCTATTCTTGCAATGAGAAATGGCTCTGGTAAAATTTCCAGCAGGGACTTTTCAAATAGTTTGAAACAAGTTAGAGCATCTATTACCAAAGAAGTTGATCAATGGTACAACAACGTAAGAGAAAGTATATCTAACGTTGTTCCAAAATCAAAGGACAGATCATTTTACGGTTAATCATGACAATTCCAATTAAAAATAAAATATTTGACAAAATTCAGGAAGCAAATTCCCTTACAGATGCTGAATTATTCAAATCTCTAACAAAAGATGGAATCATCATAACAGAAGACAAGTTCAACAAACTGCTCCTTGACTTGGAAATTATGGGTTTGATAACTGTCTCATGGATTACAAAAGAAGCACGTAGAATAGAAGTAGTAACTATAAAGATAGAAGTTGATACGATTGAAGAACAAAATAAAGAAACAATGGAAAATGATTATGAGGCCAGCTTTCCAGGTCTTGAGAAATAATAAAATTCTAGAATAAGGGGAAATGAAATGCAGCATCTAATGCTACTGCAATAAAAATTATCGTAAGGTAAGGAGCAGTAACTTTGTATGCTTTCCATGCAAATTCTGACGTGGGATTTTTAGTAAGTTTGAAATGATATGCCAACATTAAACCCCCAGAAGCTGCTGCAATTATAGTGTAGATAAGACCCATTCCAAAAGCAGATAACAACAAAGAATAGGGAAGTAAAATCAAAGTGTTTCCTAGTATGTATTTTGATGTTCGTTGCATTCCTATTACCACTGGAAGCATTGGAATCTCAGCTTGTGCATATTCATCTTTAATTTTCATTGCAAGACACCAAAAGTGAGATGGGGTCCAAACAAAAACTAAAAAGCCAACTAAAAATCCTAACAAGTCCATAGACCCAGTAGCCGCTGACCATCCAGCCCAAGCTGCAGCACTGCCGGCAATACCGCCAATTACAATGTTTGAAGAATTAAGTCGCTTGAGCCATACAGTGTAAATTATAACATATGAAAATATCCCTAGTGCAATAAAAAATGCAGATACAGGATTTAGTGCAAAATACCCATAAATCACTGAAATACAGCTAACTGCCAAACCATAGATCAAAACTTTAGATGCAGTCATTCTTCCAGAGGGGATTGGTCTTTTACTGGTTCGAGTCATTTTAGGATCTATATCTCGGTCATAGTAGTGGTTTAGTGCACTTGATCCTGCAGATGCAAGGGATCCTGCTACAATAATATGCAATAGCCCAAGATTATCCAACTCAGGTCCCACCAGTTTACTTGCAGCATACATGGAGGTAACTGCAGTGATTACCAAGAGTACAATAATCCGTGGTTTAGATATCTCTACTATTTCCTTAAAACCCAATCTCACTATCCCATCTTCCAAAGCCATTTAATTTCTTCGACCCTGATGATTTATGGTCTTTCAAAAGGAATAAGTATATCACTCCTATCAGCTAGCATGAATGAGTAACTGGGACCTCATGATGCCAGGCATGGGATTAACAGCCATTGGATTGGCAGGAGTGGCTATTTCCTATATGGGTTTGGCACATACTTTCATTGACGGGATGCATGCCCTCACAGGTCTAACTTTGTTTATTGGGTTAATTTTCTTAGCCTGTGGAATTTTAGATGGAGGAATCTCAACTAGCAATAGAGCAAAAGCTACAGTTCTGGTAGTTATCTCAATTGCCCTTGGATTTGGCATGTTTGCACTTACAATGAATACAATCGAATCTACCAACATCCTTGCTGGTCTTTTGATTGCAATTGCATTTCCTGCAATAGTAATTGCATATGTTGCAGCAAAAATGCCTACACGTGTAAAACCCATAGGTGCAATCATAATCTTAGCAGGAATTACAGGAATTGTAACCTTTGTAGCATTTGGATTTGTTAGTCCTGATACCTACATGATTACAGAAGAGATAGAAGAAGAAATTAAAGTAGAACCAACAGGACCAATATTCCCAATCACAATTTTAGTAAATTCAGCGGTGCAAGGTAATCCAGATTATGATCCAGATGTAGCATATGTTCCAAAAGGATATGTTGTTGAATGGACAAATGCAGATTCCTTTGCACATACTGTTACCAGTTCTGTAGATGTAGGAGAAACTTTTGATTCTGGTTTGCTAAGTGAAGGAGATACTTTCCAACTTGACACTAGTGTGTTGGATATTAGTGAGTATGAATATTATTGTATTGTGCACCCCTGGATGGTTTCTAAATTAATAATTGAGGAACCAAAAGAACCAATTACAGTAATAATTCCAGAGGGTGCAGGAATTCAAAAAGAAGGGCAAATCTACTATGACCCTCAAGATATGCATATCGAAGTTGGAGTAACTGTACTTTGGAAAAATGAAGACAGCGCTATGCATACAATCACATCAGGTAATTCCCAAGATGGACCAAATGGATTATTTGATTCAGATTTAATAGCTGCAGGAGATTCATTTGAATTTACTTTTGCAAATCAAGGAAAAGAAAATTATTACTGTATCGTCCATCCTTGGATGATAGGCTCAGTTGAAGTAGGATAAGATTGCCAAAATTTATCCTGACAAATTTACATAAACAAATTCTCTCAAACCATGCAGAAAATGAAAAACCAAATGAATCATGTGCAATATTGTTTGGTAAAGAGAGCAAGGGAAAATATAATGTTGAGAGAATCTTTCTTACCAAAAATATAGAGCAATCACCAGTAAATTTTACCATTTCTGCTGAACAACGACTTGAAGCAGATAAAATTGAGCGAGAATCAGAATTAAAAATTATTGGGATTTTTCACTCCCATCCAGATTCCAAGGCATATCCTTCAAAAACAGATAAAAAATTCATGAATCTAAACCCTGTAGCATGGATAATTTTTTCGGGAATTTCAAATGAATTCAAAGCATATGTTCTAGATTCAGAGATATTAGAAATCCCAATAGAAACTGAATAGTTAGGATTTTAATCGAAAGGTAGCTAATTTACCTTCTGCAGTATCAAGAACAGATTTGTCAGGATCAATGACCTTTCCGATAATATTTACCGGGGAGGCAGGAATAATTTCATCATTTTTACTGTTGGGCGTAAGTCCATAAAATAAACAAATTGCCTTTCCAGTTGGCCAATAAGCAACGTCATTCAGAGATACTGGAGATTTTGAATTTTCTTCAGAAATAGTGATTGGTGATGATGAGGTATAGATTTCATCGCCCCACACATTAAGTTTTAGAGTAAAAGGTAGATGATCTAAAAAAGATTTTACAGTATTAGGAGAATGTTCATCGTTTAATTCTAAATATACGCTTGATGAATTTGAGATGTCAACTTGTATTTTATACTTCATAGTTTTCTATATTGAATCGATTAGAAAATCGTTATGGTCATTGAAGAAAAACAGTGTTATTTGATTTAAAAAAAGGTTGTAATTCCACAGAGGAATCTTCCGGATTTAAGAGATATGTATATCTGTCAATCAGAGAATAGAAAGTAATGTCCAAAAAAGGAGATGTAGTTTATCCGTCAGGATATGAGCCACCTAAAAATCAGGATGATTCTATTGAAACAAGAAAGTCTCTACTTAATGTAATACTAGGTGATCATTCCAAGGAAATTTCAGAAGATCTCGATACAGATCTTTTCGAGGTAATGAAAAGAAGGAGATCAACTAGGAAGTTTGAATCAAAGCCAATTGAAAATTGGAAAATTGAAAAGATTCTAGCTGCAGCAGATACTGCTCCAACTGCAGGAAACTTTCAGGGGTTTGAAATATTCCATATTAAAAATAAAGAAATGAAAGAGAAATTGGTAGATGCTGCAAACAATCAACCCTATGTTAATGCGCCATTGGTGTTAGTATACTGTAAAAACCCAAGTAGAGTTAAACTGCAGTTTCCTGAAACCACATTGTCAAAGTTTGCGATTCAAGATGCTACTCTAGCTGCAGCATATTCACAATTGGCAGCTACAGCTCTGAGTTTAAGTACAATTTGGATAGGAATGATTGATGAAAAAAAAGTAGCAAAAATTATTGGAACTGATCTAGTACCATCATCAATATTGTGCATAGGCTATCCTGTAAAAAGAAAATTCCCTAAACCAAGAAGAAACCTTTCAGACTTGATTCATGTTTTAGAATAAGTTTTTAATAATGCCACTACATCATTGGAATCAAGAATAAAATGACTACATTAAAAATTACAGAAATTGAAGGAATCGGTCCTACATATGGGGAAAAACTCGAGGGTGCAGGAATGAAGAATTCAGATGACTTGTTAGAAGCAGGAAAAACACCTCAAGGACGAAAAGACCTAGTTGAAAAAACTGGAATATCTTCAAAATTAATTCTAGAGTGGATAAATCTTTGTGATTTAATTAGAATTAAAGGAGTTGGAGAAGAATACTCTGATCTTCTAGAAGAAGCAGGTGTTGATACTGTTGTAGAGTTGTCTAATCGAAATGCCGAGAACTTGCAAAAAAAAATGGAAGAGGTTAATGAAGAAAAGAACCTAGTAAAAAAAACGCCTACTCTTGATCAAGTAACAGAGTGGATAGTAGAAGCAAAAACTCTCCCTAGAGTAATAGAATACTAATTATCCCCCTTTCTCAATTATTTTTTTCTTGACAAATAATTAAGATTGATTTGAGTATCAAAATGAATTTTTGAAAAGGAGATATAATCATCTATGAATCGTTATTAGAAAAGATTTTATCTTAATATTTTCGAGAGCATACAATGGTTGTTAAAATAATTGAACTTGTTGGTTCATCACCCCAAAGTTGGGAAGATGCTACCAAAGAGGCAGTAGCCAAAGCACAAGAAAGTGTAAAAGATATTCGAGGAGTAGATGCCGTTGGTTTTACAGCAGTTGTAAAGGACGGTAAAGTTACAGAGTATCATACAAACGTCAAAATTGCCTTTGTTGTACAATAGAATTATTCAAAGTCTATTTATCTTCAAAACAGTTTTGGTAACCTAGAAAATTTTTTACTTTGTTCGAGGAGGTTTAGCCATAAAATAAGACTTTTAGACTAAAGATATTGGAACTTCCATACTAAAGGAGATAAACCCAAGGAGATCAGATATTGACATCAAAACCGTTGCCTTGGTGTGGATATCAGAATAAAGAAAAAGATTCTTTTAAATTTGATTTATGTTTTATTTTTATCTCATTTTCACATTAATAAAATAATTTTTAGACATTATGATCGGTTTATCTAGGAGAAAAAAGTGAGAACAGCATGGGATTTCTAGACAAACTAAAAGGTAAAGCTAGCGGAACTGTCAAAGAAGGAATTGAAAAGACGGTGGATAAAGCAACTGATCTTGGCAAAGAAGGATTTGACAAAACAAAAGATACCGTAGAAAAAGGAATCGATGAAGCTAAAGATACCGTAGAGAAAGGTATTGACAAAGCAAAATCAGAATAGAACCATTATTCTTTTTTTAAACAAAATTTTAAATCGGTTTTTTAAATTAACATTTCACTTACATTGTAGATTTTGAAAAACCATTCAGGCTCAAAAACAGATCCGTTATATTTGAAAACGGTCTAATAAAATCATGATAATACACTGTGAATGTGGCATTTGTCGACATGAGAATGGGCCTGAATGCATTAAAAAAGAATGTATGTGCTGTAGCAATTTTCATTTACGTTCGGGTTAAATTACATTATTTTTCTAATATTCTGTATTTTTAACATTAAGTTTTTTTTAAATAGGTAAAAAGAAGTATGAAATTCTATTGAGTTTTAGAAAATGTTTTAACAAAGAATATTTTATCTATTTTGATGACTATATTAAAGATAATTAACATAGAAGGAATAGGACAGACTTATGCTCAAAAACTCATATCCATTGGAATTAAGAATTCAGATGACCTTTTAAAAAAAGGCAAGACACCCCAAGGACGAAAAGAAATATCCAAACAATCTGAAATATCGGAAGGCTTGATTTTAAGATGGGTTAATCTTTCTGATCTAATTCGAATTAAAGGAGTTGGCGAAGAATATTCAGATCTTCTGGAAGAAAGTGGTGTAGATACAGTTGTTGAACTATCAAACAGAAATGCAGAAAACCTACAAGAAAAAATGCTAGAAATCAACAGCAAAAAAAAACTTGTTAGAAGACCTCCTAGATTAAAGGATGTGGAAGACTGGGTATCACAAGCCAAGAAATTACCAAGAAAAGTAGAATACTCTACAGAACCAAAAGTAACCTCAGTTGAAACATATCCGGAGCTGGAGGTTAAGATTGCCGAATTAGAAGCTAAATTATCCAAACTATCTACACAACTGGAAACCAAACCAGCAGAAATAAAACCTCAGGCAAAACCAGCTGAAACAAAACCAGCCGAGCCAAAAAAAGACACATTACCAAAAGGCTTTGAGAAAAAACCAGCAGAGACACCAAAACCAGCAGAGACTGCAAAAGTTCCGACAAATTTCAATGAAGCACTAGAGAATGCATATTATACTGCACCAATGTCTGATTTT
>DATKYM010000086.1:0-2438 GCA_035528495.1 Nitrosopumilaceae archaeon | reverse complement strand
GGAGGGTGACCAGGTTTTAGAAAATTCAGTTTTAAAAAATCCAGAAAAAAGTCTAGACACTGAAAATTTAACTAAGAATAGTTCTGACTACATGGTTGCTTTTTCAGGATTGGCTAAAAGTTACTGTGTTGGAATTGTAGATATGGTAGATTCTACAAAGATTTCCTCAGATATGAACGAAGTATCGTGGGGCAAGTATTATGAAATATTCCTAAACTCTATGGCAAAAGTTCTTCCAAGATTTGGAGGAGTAGTAATCAAGAATCAAGGCGACAGTCTTTTGTATTATTTTCCAGAATCATCAAAATCTACAAAATTTGGTTTTATGAGTTGCATAGAATGCAGTCTGGCATTAATTGACCAACATGATGTCATTTGTGAAAAATCAAAACAAGAGGGATTACCATGTCTAAATTATCGTGTAAGCGCTGATTATGGCAGAGTAGTCTCCATGAAGGCAAACAACTCATCGTCTTTGGATTTAATTGGCCCACCAGTGAATATGTGTGCCAAGATAAATCATACAGCTGCTCCAAATGGCACAGTGATTGGTGGTGATTTGCATTCTATGGTAAAAGGGTTTGATGATTACAGATTCAAAGAATTAAAGGGATTCTCACTGGGGTTAAAACAATCGTATCCCGTGTACAGCATTGTGAGGAGATGAATGTAATATAGCCAGTAAACCAATAAAAAAAGACGCTATAGAGAATAAAATCACAAATGATTCCCCAGACTCTTCCTATTCTAATGAAATCCAAGAACATTTGAGCAGAGTAAACATGGATCCCTGGTATGTTATTTATGGAAACTATGTGAACCCCCCTTCAAAAAAGAAACCCAATTAGCTGATATGATAAAAAATAACTGTAATTTAACATCATATCTATATAGAATTAGTGCCTACTGTTATTTTGTGGCGATATTGATGGGGTCCTCTAAATTTTACGGTTTTAACATTCTGTTAACTTTGGGGAACTTTGTTGTCATTTAATGGAAAACACAAAACAGTAAACATCTCCTGTAGGATTGATAAGACGATTTATGATGAATTAGTAGAAGATGCCAAAAGGAAGGGCATCAGCTTAAACTCTTTGATGTTAAGCATCGCAAAGCATCACATCACTTGGAAAAGATATGCTGATGAAATAGGATTTATTCCAATATCTAAGAAAATGATTGATAAAATATTCGAAGTTTTGGATATTAAATCAATTGAAAAAATAGCCAACGACCTTGGAGGGACTGTACCAAAAGAATTATTATTTTTGACCTATGATGAGATGGAATTTGAAAATTTTATGCGCATCTTAGAAATAAACGCCTTACGTTTTGGCACAGTAAAGCACACCAAATTAAATGGTGTTCATGTCATTAACATTCATCATGGAGTCAATGAAAATTTTTCCCATTTCCTTGGCAGTGCTCACATGAAAATGGCAGATGATTTATCATTAAAAATGAGTATAACCAATTCTGACAAAAATATGATTTGTATGAATATACAAGAGCCAGATACAACAATTTAAGTTCTTATTGAATTAGAAGATCATTAGTTTTATTTTAAATATTTTTTGTCCGTTCAATTTTTTTTAATTCTTGTTTTATCCTATTCTTGAACTCTGAATTATTTACAAATTTGAAATTAACAAGGAATGAACAATCAAATGAAGTTATTCTTAGTTTGTTGATCGCAAAATAATTACAATCACATGCAGATGAACGCTCCCATATTTTATCCTAGTATGAGATAATTAAATTAATGACTGTTGAATATGCACAAATAATTAGCACCATAGACCAAAGACCTGATACAACAGAACCTGTGCCTGTTTTTATGGACCAAAATGATGCAATATCTGGAATAGAACATACAAACGATCATCCAGCAGATATTGGAATTGTATCATCAGGGACATATGTTGTGATTGCTGCACCTCAAGTAGGTAGAACCTCTGGCAATGGACAAGGCCATGTAGATTTTTGGCTTCGAAAAAATGGAACCGATATACCAAATTCCAATGTAAGGTGCACAATTAGAACAAATGATGACAAGGACGTTATAGTAAATCAAACTATGATGCCATTTGCCGCAGGAGATACCCTAAATGTTATGATGGCAGTTGAAAAGACAGGGGATGGTCTAGGAATTGAAGCTATTCGAGCTCCCAACAGACCGCTGATTCCGAGCATCATCTTTTCAATGCACAAGATAAAAGACCATACGACGGGTCATTGGGCAAGTGTGCAAAAAGGCACCAAAAAAGTCTGGATTGAAGGTTAGGCTATAATCCTTCTTTTTTCTATTTTTTAAAAAAATCGGCATTTTTATAGAAATGTAAGTGAAATTAATTTATTCAAACTTTCGTTTTGAATTTAGCCATGGTTTGTTATGGGTGATTATTTTAGTAGTTTTCAAATTTTCCTAGGATCATCTA
>DATKYM010000085.1:0-16640 GCA_035528495.1 Nitrosopumilaceae archaeon | reverse complement strand
TATACTTGTCTTGTTTTTCTTCAACCTCATTTATGTTAGGTTCTCAATTACCATCCTTTCAGACATGATGTTCACAATGAAAATGCCTCCACTATTAACTAAAAAATGGATATCGTTCTCATGGAAAAATATTTGGAAAAATCTTAGTTCCGTACGACGATTCTTTCCCAGAAAATAATTTCAAATATCTATTTAGGCTTCATTAGATTTGTTCAAATCCCTTAGGAGAATTTACCAGAACCTGAAGTATCAAATTCTCAAAAAGTACCACTTTGGGTCAAAAACACGGCCAGATGGTGGGCAGATGACCAAATTGATGAAAATTAGTTTCTTAAAGGAATTCAATTTTTAGTTGAAAACGGGATAATAATGGTTTGACATGGCCTAATTTTAGACGATCTTAAATAAATTTTTCAAATTAAGGCATGCCACAAATCATTGAGCATTGACAAATATCTGCTTGATTAACAGGAACTATGAATCAATTAATTTTGGAATCAAAGCAACCAGAGTCTTCAAAAACTCTGATTGAATCTAAAGTAAAAGAAAGAGAAAAAATTCAACTTGAAATAAATTCAATGCAAAACATCTGTGCCATGGATGTTATGGGCTTGTCATGGACTCTATTAGACATAGGAGAGGAGATCTAGTTGGAATTCAAACAAGCTGTTTTGTATGATAATGCTTGTTATCAAATGGGAGAAGTTAATGGCATAAGATTTGCAGGAATAATTAACAAGCATGGGAGAAAAATTGCAGGGGGATTTAGCTTCAAAGTAACCCCATTAGAACAGGATGAAAAGAAAATGGAGATGTTGTTAATGGAGATAGCACTTGATTTGTCAATGCGAAAGGAATTTGATAATTCATTGGGACGTATCAGGGCAATTGTCTCATATAGAGAAAAAGCTAACATCATCACTATTCCACATGGTGATAATTTGATGCTGTTATCGTCTGAACCAGAAATTGATCCTCTTAAAGTAATTCAATTAGCATATGATAATCTCAAATCCATTGAAACTATGGAGGTTTTAACCCATTGAATCTCTATGACACACGAGTGGTAACTTGTACAAACTGTAAAAAAGTAGTAGGCGAGGTTGAATTTGATGCCTTGATAATTCGTCCCTCATGTGGGCAATGTGCCAACCCAATATCTGATGGTGATTCAATAATATGTGTTTCAAGTAAAAATCAAAACAAACCTCTTAAAATCCCACAGGTTACGTAATTTTTTCAAAATTTTATAGGTGAAGATATGCCTGATGAATCATGTAGAAAGTGTGGAGGTATGTTATTAGATTATTCATTGTGTGGAAAATGTAGGACCAGCATACGTTTTATTTGTAGAATTTGTGGGACACTTTCTATGGAACGATTTCATGAGCCAATCTGTTTTAACAGGGTAAATTATGATGAAAAAGTTACCCCATTTCCATTATCTAGGCATGCCACAATTTAGATGTTATTTTTAGATACTAGTCTCAATATACAGTATTTGGAAATGATGCATCAATGACATACCTTTCAAGTGTTTGTTTATACTGTTTTAATGACAGGCAAATAATAGCAGAGAAAACCCCTTGGCTAATTCACTTGGCACAACATAGAGAAGAGATCATAAAAAATCTAACTGATGTCTCGTCATCTTGTATTTTCTGCACATATCCAGTAAAATTTGCTAACAAAGAACATGCAGCATCTCATTATCGATGGGAGCATAAAAAAAGTACGTTGCTTGACTGGGCATTACATAGACTTCCAAGGAAGATTATAGCTTAGTCAATTAATTAGAAGATTTCAAAAAGAAAAAAAATCGATAAAATGTAATATTTTTTACTTTCAGCACAAATAGCTCTAAAGAATCTTATTTTTTGTTTATAAAATTAAATCTCCAATCTCAGTAGATTAATTATAGATAGCATGCCACAATTACAAAGTTATAGTAAAATATTATTTTTGAATTAGGGATTCGTGCAAACTAAAAATTGTCACTAAAAGGATGATGATATTTGGAAGAATATGAAATATTTTCAGAAAAAAAATGGATAGAAGAAGATTTAAAAGTTTTATGTCACTATTGTGGAAAAGACATTATAAAATCCGAAAGGGGCTATTGTTCCATTGATTGCGAGAAGGAAGATTCGGTATGGCACAGGATAAATTAATTGAAAGTATATCCAAACTGACCCTTTGGAGAAAAGGGATCCTTTCACTAATTTTGCCCCATTATAACTCAAGGCACGCCACAAATGATCAGCCATGAACAAATATCTATCCGATTTACCGTAACTATGAATCAATTAATTATATCTATTCTTACTCTAACCATTATATTTTCCACAATTCAATTAATTGAGGCATAGTATAACAGTGGATGAGATGGATCAATTGATGGAATATTTAGAAAAAATAAATAATTTTATTTCTTAACCTATTTTACAATAACAAAAGTAGGTTTCCAGCTTAGGGGATCTTTTGATAGTTTATGGGCTTTTTTGAATAATTCAAATGCTTCATCAAATTTTCTTTGATCTTGTAAAGCGTTTGCCTTGTTAACCAACGCACCTATTCTATCAGGTTCTATCTCCAGAGCCATGTCAAAATATGAAATTGATTCATCGTGTTTTTCTTGTTTAAGTAATGTTACTCCTTTGTTAACTAGTGTGGCAACCAGAGTTTCTTGCTTTACATTTTCCTTATTATCTAAAACTCTATCAAAATATTGAATAGCCTCTTCAGGGTCTCCATAAATAGATAAAACAATTCCTGCGTTGGCTATTGCTTTGTAGCTTACAGCTCCTTTTTCTTCTGAAAAATCTATTGCTCTATCAAATACTAGTTTTGCCTCTTTGTAGTTTCCTTGTCTTGCAAGAACAATTCCCTTATCCACTAATGCTCGTATATTGGAAGGATCTTTTTCTAACGCTTGATTGAAAAACTCCAGAGCAGCAAGATTGTTTTTAGATTCAAGCAATTCAATTCCTTTTTCAAGTAATTCCTCATTTGTTTCATTTGGATCAACTTTTATGATATTTTGAGGTTCTTGTTCGAGACTTAGAATCCCGTTGTTAATTAGATACTTGATTGCATTAAGAAATTCATTTTCTGAAATTAATCCATCACCATACCATTTTGCCGTGTTTTTTATCCAAGCAGGTACAGATTCTGCATATACATTCTGAACAACTCCAGCACTCAACAATACAAAAACTGCTAAAACGATAAAATATTGTTTTGTCACAATAGAAGTCAAAAAGTTATTTCATAAAATCTTTTAGATTCCAATTCAGGCATAAAAAATGAATCTTTTCAAACATGGCTAAAAGTTTTATCATGATTTTGCTTGACTAAAATTTTACAAAATTTAAATAAAAAATGATGAGGAACGTACCGAACCTTACTTTGCAAAAGACATTTTAGATTGGTTTTATTCTATTTCTTTGCCACAATGGGGACAACGGTCTGATTTTTGTCTTTTTTTGCGTAATTCTTCTGTAAACGCTGATGCCATGATGCCTGCAGGGATGGCATAAACGGCAATTCCAATAACTGCAACTCCCGAAGCAATTAATTTGCCATACAATGTTATAGGATAAACATCGCCATACCCTATGGTAGTTAATGTGACAATTCCCCACCACATAGCTGTAGGAATACTGGAAAAGGCATCAGGTTGGGCTTCGTTTTCTGCATAATACATCAAACTAGATGCAAAAATTAATACTATAAACAGAATAAAAAATGCCACCGCCAAATCTCCTGCTTTTGATTTAAACACATCACCCAGAGTTTGCATAGGGTCTGAATACCTAGCAAGTTTGAATAATCGAAATAGTCTCAAGAGTCTGATTATTCTTATGAATCTAACATCCGTTACTACAAAGGGCAAGAAAAATGGTAATATTGCTGCAAGATCCACTAACATCATTGGAGTAAACAAAAATCTGAGTCTAGCATGTTTAGAATTTTGATATTTTGGATTTAATTTACAAACTATTATCCTACCAGCATATTCTGCAGTAAAAATAATTATTGAAAAAACTTCAAAAGGAGTAAACAAATAACCATATTCATCTAAAACAGATTCTTCTGTTTCAATTATTACAACAAGAACGTTTACAGCTATCAAAGTAATTATAAATATTTGAAACCCTTTTGTAATTTTATCATCAGTAGTTCCTTCAAGAATTTCATACGTTCTTTGTAATACTGTATTAGTCAAACCCATTTTTTATTCCTAAACCACAACAGCATTATAAACACAATAATAGTCATGACTCCCAGCATTACAAAGTAGCTTCCCTCCCACTGAAGTTCGGGAACATAGGAGAAATTAGTTCCATAAACTCCTGCAATAAAAGTAATTGGAATAAATATACTTGCTATAATCGTAAGGGTCTTCATGACCTCATTCATTTTATTGCCAATGCTTGAGAGATAAGTATCAAGCATTCCCCCTATCATTTCTCTTAATCCTTCAATGTTATCCATTACCTGAACAGTGTGGTTGTATACATCATGAAGATAGGTCCGAGTAGATTCCTGAATAATTTCAGATTCCATTCTATCAAATCTATCAATCACTTCTCTTGTCGGCCAAATGGCTTTTCTTAGTGTCACCATTTCCTGCTTTAAAGTATGTATGATCTGCAACGTCTTTGGAGTGGGATTATGCATTAATTCTTCTTCAAGATCTTCAGTTTGAAGTCCAATCTTTTCCATTACTACATAATAATAGTCAATTATTGCATCAACTAGAGCATAAGCTAGATAATCACTTTGTCTCTCTCTTATTTTTCCAACAGATTTTTCTAGTCGTTCTCGAATAGGATCAAAAATATCATCTTTTGTTTCTTGAAAAGACAAAACATAATTCTTCCCTACAATGAAGCTAATCTGTTCCATGAACAATTCATTTTCAGATAAAATGTGTGGAAGTTTTAGAATTATTTGGAGGTAATCATCATGATTTTCTATTTTTGGTCTCAATTCGGTATTCATAATGTCAGATTGCACCAAACCGTGTATAGAGTAGTGATCGCCAATTTTATGAATTACATTTGCATCGTGCAAGCCAATGATATTAGTCCAAGTTACCGTAGATTCATCATCAGCGATGAGACACTCTTCAATAGTTTCTTTTGTGTGACGTGAGAATCTTGTTTTATCATATTCAATTTGATCAAAAGTAACCTCATCTACTAGTTTTTCCCCTACGTGAACAAGTGCGCCAGGGTGCAGACCAACAGTATCTGAGGATGTTTTTGAGTCGCCAGGTTTTTTGTTTAAAAGTTTTGTAATGTTAGAAATGTGGATAAAGTCAATATCATGTGTGATAGATGTAACTTTTGCCATCTTGCTTATCACTCCAACAAGAATAAAGCCTGCAATTATAGAAAAAATTAGACTTATTGAAAGAGGCCCAATATCTCCATTTAATGCAGATTGATAAATGGCCTGCACATCAGTTGATTTGTTAATTTCAACAATTGAGCCTATTATTAGATCAATTAAAAAGAACAAAAATGAAATAATTGCGCCTACCACTATGGTAGTTAACGCAGTGATTTTTTGAGGTATGTCAATGTCTTTTTCTTGTTTGTAAGGGTAAAGATATTTTTTATTTTTTACAATCAATATTGCAATTGCTGTAATAATTATTGTGGAGATTATCCACCAAGCTATAAACCATATTCCATTGTCAGAATGAATTTGCTCTATTCCGGAAATAAGATCTTGTACATGTCCTGTTAACGGTAATGATAACAAGGATGTTGCTACAACGACAAAAATCTGATAAACAAAAGCAAATACAAATCCAAGGACTAGCCTATTTAGAATAACTCCAATGTGTTCTTTCACTGTTTATCTTCCTGAATAGAACTTATTTTCTGTATACGAATTTTTGTAGGTCTATTTTTTTCTACCTTCTCAACAGTAAATTTCAAGGAATTCAGGGTTATGGTATCCATAGGTTTTGGGATATCTTGTAGTTTTTCATGTAAAAGTCCACTTAATGTAGAATAATCATCACCGTAGAGAACTTCGGTCTTGAAATATTGGTTGATTACATCAATTTCTATATCACCGTCAGTCACAATGGTTTCTGAATCAACCTTCTCATATGGTGGTTTTTGAGGATCAGTTTCATCATAAATTTCTCCTACTATTTCCTCGATAAGATCTTCAAGTGTGACTATGCCTTCAACCCCCCCAAATTCATCTACCACAATTGCCATGTGCATATTTCTCATTTGCATTTGCTTGAGTAAACTACTCATTTGCTTTTCTTGTGAAACAAAAATAGGTTCTCGTACCAATTCCCCAACATGTATCTTTTGTAATTGTTCATCTTTGAGGTGTTTTAAAATATCTCGTACATGAAGGACTCCAACAATATCATCCAGATTATTTCCATATATTGGAATTCTAGAGTGGCCACTTTGATGGATGGGATCAGCAGCATCTGCAAGGATAGTATCCTTTTGAATGCAAAACATTTTGGTCCTAGGTACCATTACTGAACGAATTACACTATCATTAAATTCAAGTGCGCCTTGCAGTAAATCTCTTTCATGTTTTTCAAGTGCTTGATCCCGGTGTCCTTGATCAATAATTCCGCTAATCTCCTCTCCTGTTAACGCAGGTGGAAAGTATGAACTTCCAGTAACTTTGATTATTCCTCGAGAAATTTTCTCCAAGACCCATACAGCAGGAAAAAAAACATAGCTAAATGTAAGTAAAACTTTGCTAAATCTTAAAGAGACCTTTGTTGCGTTGGCATTACAGTAAGTCTTTGGAGTTACTTCTCCAAAAATAATGATTAGAAATGTCATTATTCCGACTGCTATTCCTAGACCGTTTTCACCAAAAATTTCAATTGATACAACGGTTGCCAATGAGGCCGAACCAATGTTTACAAGATTATTTCCAAGGTTTACACTAGACATCATCCATCCTGGATTTGATTTGAGTTTTTGTAGAGACTTAGAACCTTTCGCCTTTTCTTTTACTAATCTCTCAACAGTTGCTTGACTTGTTCCAACCAGTGCAACCTCAAGACCACTGAAAAAACCAGATAAGCCAATTAATGCTGCAAGGGCGGCTATTTCATATTCAAGAGCCACTTATTCAAAACCTTCCCATGTTACAAAAGTGAATAATGTATCCTATTTCAACAAAGCTATCATGAATAATATTTTTCAAATTTAACGGATATACCCCTCTAAACAGATTCTATAAAATTTAGAATTTATACTAACTGCAAATATTTTGATTTTATGAATTGTTTCGATATTATTTTCATTATCGATTAAAGCAGCTTTCATACTTGGTGAATACCAGGCACGTGAAGCCATTTGATTCCCGGTTTATCGATAATATTAGAAATATTATCAACAGTAATTTCTTGCTCTGAAAAATTTTGTGTGTCATAGGTGATAAGTTGAAGTTTGATCTCAGTATCTTTTTCATCACCGACATATACTAGTTCCCGGTGAATCGCCTGGTTTTTTTGAGTGCTTCCTAAGTAAATTTAGTACCAAATTCCATTAAAACCCAATTTTAGTTCTTGTATTTCCAAATAAGTATTTTTTTAGAATTATTTCGTCTCTTGAATAAACCTAACAAAAGTAGAGGCATTCCTTCAAATATAGTTCAAGTTATTTATTGAAGGTTTTTCTTTCCGTATGGTATTGTTCCAACTAGGTTTTGCCTACAAACCTTGTAACGGCAAATTACGTGTTTAGATTTAGAGATAAAAATTTACGAGGTGAATTATTTTCACTAATGTAGTTTAGCCATTTTCAAAAGGCATACCACAAATTAATAATCATTTTATTATAATTCTAAATACATTGTATTTCAAGTCAAGGGTATAACAATACACATTTGACCAAAAAACCAAGCAATTCTTTTTCTTTGGTAGAAGCTGAGGCCAAAAACCCTGTCTTAACTAAAGAAAGGATTGACTTGAGTTAAAGAACTTTTCATTGATTAAAATATTAACAAAGTTTTTTCTGAGGGAAAATAATTTTTTAAAAAAGAAAGATCAAGTTCCCACTGCGTAAATAAATTATTTAAAATAGTAAAGAACTAGTAAAAAAACTAAGGATTATCGTATGTTTCATACAAAGTTCCATAAATTTGGAATTTGTAATCCCTAATTTCATCTCTCAATTGAATAATCTTATTTCCTAATTTCACTATCTTCTGTTCATAGTCTAATGGTTTGTCTGATTGGACTAGAAGTTTGTTTAATTGCAATTGATATGTTCTCTGTTCTTCAGATTTCATTTGTATTGATTTTTCCAAATCTGTAATCTTTAATGAGACATCAGATTTATTTACAATACTTACTGTGATTGATTTTTCATCATTTGCATTTATCTTTCCAGTAGACATTTGACAAGAGTTGGCAATAATTTTCTCTGAAACCTTAATTGTTTTTTCTTCAATATCTGATGTAATTATTACCTCGGGAGCCCGGATAGTCTCTTTTCCAGAGCAAGCCTCAAAAACCACATTGTGCAGAGTTTGTTTTACATCTAGATCTATACTTGTTCCAATAGTTTGTTTGGTTACCGTGATAATGTTAGATGATGCACCTTGGAATGGTAACCCTGTAAGTGTAAGTTTTTGTTTTGTGAAATCACTGGCCTTTATCTGCTTTGGAGAAAAAAGTGCAAATTGATACTTGTTTAGTTCACCCTTTGCTTGATTAAGCTCGGTTCGTAGTTGACCAATTTCATTGGTAGTATCTGAAATTTTCTTTTTTTGATTATTATCAAGTGTAGAAGGATCTTTTGCTATTAGTGGAAGAGTGGATTTTAATGTATTGAGTTTTTCTTTTAAGTCTGAAACTGTAGTCTCCAACTCTGTTATTTTATCACTTATCATGCCTTTGTTTGTTAGGCTGACCGAAATGGAACTAGGATCAGTCGCTTTTATTTTTGCAGAATTATTATAGCACTGGTTTGCAGGTATTGGTTGTGCCATCTTTACAGTCTTTGACTCACTATCAGAAGTAAGCAGTATTTCTGGAGCCCGTATAGTTTTGTCATTGGCACAGACCTCAAAGAATTGTAGATACTCAACTACACGGAGTTTACTTGACAGTTTTACTGCTGCTCCGTATTGGTCTACGGCAATAATTCCTTTAACTGTTCCAATTGGAGGGGCTTGTTTTATTGACTTTTTTGAATCTAGTATATCCTTGGAAATTTCTAATGCAAACCCGGAGTCAATTAGTTTTTGAGCAGATTCTGGTTTGAAACAACTTACACTCTCTGTGTTTAATCTAAACACCTTTACCAAATTAGTTTTGCAGATTATATCTTCCTGATCAATTCCAATATTGGTTTGTTTTTTGGGAGATGGAACATCTGCAAAGGCTGGAGTTGACATAGATATAACAAGAATTACAGAAAGTATCAAAGCAATAAAAATAGACTGGCTAATTTTTAAAATCATGATTATCTCAAATAACCCTCACATAAGAAGAGATCTTTTGATATTCAGAGATCATTAGAATAGTCCTCTCAAGTCTTTCCATGTGATTTGTTTTTGGTAAAGTTTTGCTCCTTCTTGTACTGGTGCACTTTCAACCAGCTGTTTTGAAGGCTCAGGTTGCCTTGCCTGTATAATTAAATGATTCATAGTTACGGTAAATCTGATAGATATTTGTTCATGGCTGATCATTTGTGGCATGCCTTGAATTAAAAATTTTATTACAAGTCAAAAAAATTTTATTTTAAAAAACAGGATATCAATGAAAAAAGAAACGTGTCTCAGAGGAGTGGGAAAGCATAGCACATGAATTTTTTGAGACATGTTCCTAAATGATTTTATTTTACTCATCATCTTTAATTGATTATTTTTTCTTTTTGTCTGCCAATTTAAGAACCTCCAAGTGAGCAATTGAAAATCATTATTTAACCATAGATAGGAATTTGTGGTATGCTATCTGTGGTTAATAGACTAGATTATCTTGAAAGTAATTTTTGGCCAAGAACCAAACTTTGTTTTCTTCATGCTATTTTTCATTTTTTTCACCACCCTGATACCACGAATAGTTTACAAAAACACCCGATACAAGTTCAAAATAATTCATGTCAAAACAACTTGCATTCTTAGGAAAAACCCTTTCCAAAGTTTTCCAGAGGTATGCTGGTGTAATTGTAAACACGGCTATAATTAGCGAAGTTATTATTTGACAATACCCGTCAAAACGTGGCATGCCATCAGAAGATCAAGGAGCTGTTTATGGAAATTTACATGCATACAAAATGTACACAAGGCCCACAGTCCAGAGACTCTTTGGGAGTTATTCATTTAGGAAGAAATTAGGAACAAAACACCACCAAAATGTTCAAAAAATGTTAGAAATTCTTGCATTAAATGGCATACTGACTACATGGGGAATGGCAAAAACGCATCTTGATGATACTAGTGGAATTAGAACCAAGGAAAAAGAATACAGAAGACTACTTGTCGGTAGGATGGCAAGGGGGAAACACACGATAGGATTGTTAGAATCTGGACTAGTAGTAAAAGATGGAAAAAGTTATGTCAAATCCCCAGCAGACCAATATAGACTATCATTGCATGGAATTTTGTATTGTCTGGATGTTTTGGATCTTTCAGACAAACAGATTGATGTTATGGCAGAAAGATATGCCAAAGTACTGCCAATGGTTTTTGGAAAGTGGGAATATCTAAAAGAAAATGTCGGAAATGAGGTTTACAGATTAAAGAGTTTGGCAGGAGGATTGTTTATGGATAACATTCAGATTGCAAAGATTTCGAATTTTCCTATTTACGAGCTGATGACTTATTTGAATGTAAAATATCAAAATAGTTTTGAACAAATAGAAGAAGAAGATCTGGCAAATCAAATTTCAATTTGGTTTTATACAAACTTACTTATTCCTGCAAGATTTAGATCATCAGGTAGACGTTCTTCATTAGAAGTAAAACAATGGAGGAAAATTGTTCATGCGGACTCTAATATTAAAAAATGGTATTATGGTTTTGTAGATGAGGCTATAAAATTTTACAATGTCAGATTCAATAAATTAAAGAACTTGAGCAAAAAATAAATTATACGAATTTTGTAACTACTTCTTCAAGTTGCTCAAAAGAATATGGTTTGTTTATTGTTGTAATTAGTGACATGCTTTTTGCTTTGAGATGTTTTTTTTCATCAATGGAAAATGCAGTGATGAGTACTACCTTAGCTTCTGGATCAAACTGTTTCATTTTAAAAAAGGCATCAAATCCATCCATTTTAGGCATCTTTACGTCCATAATGGTCAGATCAGGACTGATATCTTTGTATTTTAAAACAGCGTCTTGGCCGTCTTCTGCAGTTACCACGTCATAACCCATGCTCTTTATCAAGTAAGCAGTATTCTCCAAAAGATCAATATCATCATCTACCAGTAATATTGTTTTTTTTGCAGACACACAAAAACACCAAGTTAAGACATGATAAAACTTTCGGATTAATCTTCCAAGCTAAAAAATAGGCAGAACTATGGTGAATCGAGTAGGGTTGTTCTGAGCAGTGATTGTTCCATTATGTTGCTCTATGATGTTTTTGCATGTTGACAAACCTAATCCAGTTCCTTTTTGTTTTGATGTAACTAGAGGATCAAAGATCTTTGTAAAAACATTATCATGGATTCCAGGGCCAGAATCTTGAATTTCAATTACAACAGTAGAATCTTTTTCTTTTATGTCACAATTTATTTTTCCATCACTGTTCCCAATAGCCTGAATAGAGTTTAAAAAAATATTGATAAAAACGATTTCTAATTTTCTAAGATCACCATTTATTGTAATATTAGATTCAGGGATAAGCAAAGATATGTTGTTTGGAACATCCAAAGAATTTTTTGCAGATTCTAATAAATCGTTTAGGTTAATGGGTATTTTCTCTAATGGTGTTATCCTTACATAGTTTAGCACATCATTGATTTGATGTGACATTCTATCAATGGCACGATTCATTCTATTGATCACCTCGTTTAACTCTCCATCTTGTTTGGTTTTTTGTAAAATTTGTGCAGAGCTTTTTATTGTCGCAAGAGGATTTTTCATATCATGTGCCATACTTGCGGCAAGCTCACCAATGGCTACTAATCTCTCGTTTTTAATTTTGACATGAGCTTCTGCTAGATGTTTTTCTGTTTCAATTAGCTTTTTTAAATTATTTGTCATATCTTCAAATGAATCACCAATTGTTTTTATCTCATCAATCCTGCTTTTTCTAATACTAACATCAAAATTTCCTTTTGATATGGAATTTGCAACTTTGGTTAATCGTCTTAAAGGAGCAGAAACAGTACTGGAGATTAAAAAGCCCCCTATAATTGAGGCCAACATTCCAAAGATGGATACTGCAAGGATAGAATCACGTAATTCAACAAACTCTTGTAATAATGATGAGTTATTTTGCTCTACTACTACTATCCATCCAAATCCCTCAAAAGTCCTATATCCACTAGATTTTGCATACGATACTAATCTTAAATCATTTTTACCATCGTCAATTTCAAAAAATCCTGAATCTTTTTCTTCTTCGAATTCAGAAAAATAAGAAACAATGGAATCAGACAGGTTTATTTTTTTATCAGAATAAATAGAATTTCCGCTCTCATCTAACAGTAAAACAGTTCTGCCTGGCAAAGTAATAATATCTGCCTCTTCAGAAAATCCATTTAGAAGGTCATCTAGTGTGATTAGTACCCGGAGAACTCCAATGAAATTTCCATCAACGTCATTTATCCTAAAAGCAAAATCAATTGAATGACTATCATAGTTTTCATTGAATTGAATCTCTCCAAAATAACTTCCTGTGTCTTTTGCTATCTGCCACCATTGCTCATCACTTTGAGAATAATCCGATGTTCCTGATCCCAAGGCGACATTTGCACCATATGCATTGGTTACAAATAGTTCATCTATGACATCATAGTTGTATTGGTCGCGATAAAATTCGATGGTCTCTACCAGCTCTTTTGTTAGATTTTCATCTAATACACCGCTAATAAATGGAGTTGCACCAGTAAATTCAATATCTTGTTCTCTAATATTCAAAAATGATTTAACATCTTCAATTTTTAAAAATTCCTCGTTAGAATCCAATAACGCCGAGTGAAGAACACTAAGGTTAGTCAAGTCTTTAAATTCAGATATTCTTTTTTCAATGTGTTTATCTAAACCTTGCACCATGTTAAATGCAAATCCTTCATTTCTTGAACCTAGTAATTTTTTTATTTCTTGAACGCTAAGATCAAAAGTAACAAGTCCGACTACTGTGAAGGTTAGAGATATTGCAAACATCACTGCAATTATCACAAAAGAGATTTTCAAGAGGTGTACTAGTCAAGATCAAAGAGTTGTGAATTTAAAGATCACTAATATGAATTAGAAAAATGGCATGCCACAAAACATACGGTATCACCAAATAACAAAAATCATCATGCATTACATGAATACTTTGAGAGGAATAAGTTTCATCGTAAATCCCCTGATAGACGAGTCCAAATCCGCAGCTTTTGGTAGCCAGTTAATACCATGTGCAAGTTTTAATGATGGAAATGACCTCTCAAAGAACCTTTTTTACGCATGTGGTATTTGTGAGGGGTCATTAGTCCCTGTGGCAATTTGCACAATTTGTAAAAAAACTGAAATTAGAAGATGTACAAAATGTGAAATTCCTCGAAAAATGGATTCGCATGAGGCCTGTAAAACTTTGGTCTCATTTGGAAGTGAAATTACCAAAAAATACACAAAGGATTAGAAAGTATGAAAAAACAACTAATTGGAGCCATAGCATCTATTCTTGTTCTGACCATCATATTTTCCTCAATCCAGTCAACTGATGCGCAATATTACAGTGGACATGATGGATCAGTTGATGAATATTTAGAAAAAGTAGTTGTAAAACCATATGGTGCCAAGAAGGATTACTGGACCTATATTGTAAAGGCATGTGCAACAAAACACCATATTGCAGTGGCAGAAGTTATCCTAAAGTCAGACATTGATAAGAAAGTACTTGGAGTCAATAAATCGATAATAAAAGGAAATTGTGTTAGCTATGGTGCTGTAATGAAGGCAAAAGACGGAAAAACATTAGGTGCTGAACTAGTCGAAAAACACGAAGCAGTTGAAAAGATGGTTCAAATTCTAAAAGATAGTCAAGATGCATCAAAATTGCAGAGAAAAAATATGATGAAGGAGTTTATGAGATTGTATACTACAATAGGGCTAATGCCTCGAATATAGTTTTTTAAGCGAAAAAGGAGCGATGCCGGAAAATGTTTAAGAATTTTGAGAAGGAATTGGATGAACAAAAAGTAAAAGAAATAATTGAATTTTTCAATTACGTGTATGATAAAGAAGTTCCACGACCAATAAAATTTTTGATCCGAAAAAAAATAAAAAAAATGGTAAAATCAGACTTGGAATGGATACCAGATTACATTAAACAGTCTACAATAGAAGAGTTAATTTTTATTTTAAAAGACTCTTATGAAAAAAAGACTCTGAAATTATAAAAAAAGTGAGGTGCATCTAACTAATCGGACAAAACCTGTATCCATCTTATCCCAACTTCGGTGTATTTTTTTCATAGATTGAGATAAGGAGATGTTCTAATCAACATGAAGGCATACCACAGAGTAGACATTATTTTTAGATACTAGTCTCAATATCATGTATTTGGAAGGGATATATCAATGACACATCTTTCAAATGTTTGTTCATACTGTTTTAATGACAGAGAAATAACAGCTGAGAAAACACCTTGGCTAATTCACTTGGCACAACATAGAGAAGACATCATAAAACATCTAACTGATAGTTCTTCATCTTGTATTTTCTGTGCATATCCAGTAGAATTTGTAAACAAAGAACAGGCAGCGTCTCATTACAGATGGGCTCACAAAAAAAGCGTTGTAATTAATTGGGCATTGGAAAATATGGAAAATACAAATAGTCATTTAGAGGATAAAAGAAGATGTATAGCACAATTTTAGTTCCCCATGGTGGAACAAAGGCAGGTGATGAAGCACTAAGACATGCCATTCATATTGCAAAAAATGAATCTTCAAAAATCATAATTCTCCAGATACTCCCTCCATGGCCTACAACATTTGATGAATATCACGAAGATGATTCTGTTAGAACACAAATAGATTTAATATTATCTGGAATGGAAAGTGGTGTAAGAAAATTCTTGGCCGAAAGAGTGGCACAATGCCGAAAGGAAGGTTTGGAATGTAATGGTGTTTTTCGTGTTGGGAAACCATCAGAGTCTATAATCAAGTTTGTAAATGAAGAAAAAATTGATCTAATAATTATGGCAAAAAAGAAAAAAGTTGCAGATTTCAAATCTATTTTTAAGATTGGTGGAACGGTCAAAAATGTTCAAGAAAAAGTACACTGTTCAATCCTGTTAGTTGAAACTTCTTAGATCGCAAATCAAAGTAAATTTTAGAAAATACAAGAGATTAAAGTTAAAATTTACGCTCAGAATAAAGTTTCATTGTTAATTATCAAGGGTCTTGAACCAACTTGACAAGTCACCAAGAGAGTCTTGAACGAAAACCCCAAGTCCCTTTAATGGCCTAAATTTTCATTTAATAATAACCAGTTATTTTGGTTTTTTGAAACCGTAGTTTTAGATAAAAATCCTTTGCGTAAATACTGTGTAGATGCCAACAATAGAAAATCCAAATGTAATTCCTGATAAAAATATGTACACATAATGAAAATTTTTGCTTACTTTTTTATTTAATTGAGGAATTGCCAATAATGGTATGACTGTTACTAATAGAGAATAATACAATAATCGTACATATGCCCCAGAGAATGAGATCGTATGAAGAAAATACTCTATTGGTTCATCAGGTAATTGTTCCAATCCAAAAATCTCAGACATTGAAATTAGAAAAGATAGGCAAAATCCTATGATGAATAGTTTGAGTGATTTTCGCATTTAGATTTAGTTTTTAGCCATTAAATGTATAATCGTTTAGTGTAGACATTTATCCAAAATTTGACTATGTCTCTCTAGGTTGTTCATAGTCTTTTTTTATAATTAATTCGTCAAACCCTTCATCAATTACTGGTGTTTCTAGTTGTTTGAGTTGTTTGTAAATTACAGGTAGTGGAAATGGATCACGTCTGCTTCTTTGTCTTTTTTCAAGTAATACTCTTGAAGTGTTCATTAAAACTCCTCTTAATTTAGCATTGTATTTCTTGGCAAGATCTATGTGTTGCTTTCGTATGGCAGCAGTTAGATTTGTATCATCAATTACCACACTTTTTCCTGCTCTGAGACATTTTTCTATGTATTCAAGTTCTTTTTTTCTATCATTATCAAAAAATGACAAAGCCACACGTTCGTGATTGAAATTTGCCATGATATATGTGGTTTTTCCACTTAATGCAACACCGATCATTAAAACATATTCTATCTGTTTTTCCAAATATTTTTCCATGAGAACGATATCCATTTTTTAGTTAATAGTGGAGGCATTTTCATTGTGAACATCATGTCTGAAAGGATGGTAATTGAGAACCTAACATAAATGAGGTTGAAGAAAAACAAGACAAGTATA
>DATKYM010000084.1:0-9500 GCA_035528495.1 Nitrosopumilaceae archaeon | reverse complement strand
GTCTCTGACATTCCTTCTGGTGTAGGCATGAACAGGATCAGAAAAAACAGTAGAGGTCCTAGAGCCAAACCAAATTTTCTGAGATTAAATTTCATCTTGGATAACCATTTTTTTGGAAAAGACTGATTTGAGGGTATCTTTTGGTTTAGAATTTATCTGATAAAGTTTAGAGTAAATAGAGATTAAATTTTGAAATTAATTTTTGGGAATGATGAAAAAAATCTATTTCACAACTAACACAGGAACCTTTGAATTATTGACTATTCCATGTGCAACACTGCCAATGTAACTTGCCTTTGGAGATCCTAATCCTCTTGAACCAATCACTATGACATCAAATTTACTATTACGGGCAAATCCAACTATTGTATCTACCCTATTTCTTGAAGATGCAATCTTTTCATTGAATTCTATTCCATGACGTGCCGCACTAGTTTTAGCAGACGCCATGAATTTTTTAGCTTGTTTGCTTACCTGTGATCTATATGATTTCATGTTGATTTCATAAGAGGGGGGGAATTCTGGCAGTACGTGTATTCCTGTGATTATTCCCTGTGATTGTCTTGCAAGAGATATAGCTTCATTTAGTCCACGTATTGAGTTTGCAGAACCATCAATTCCAACAAGTATTTTCTTAAATCTATTTTGTAGCATAAGGTCAATCAGTATTAGTAGAATAATAGGGTAAACACAAATCTCAAAATTGATTTTAATGCCATCTATGATTTTTTACTTGAAATCTTTTAAAAAATATCAAATATGACTCCTAAAAGTAAAGGATTTACAAACATGAGATGACATTTTAAAGATCTTATTCTAGGTCTAATTCGTATAAAAAGCCGTAGTTAACAATGATTACAACGAAGTTTTTACTACGAATCTACCAAGACATGCTTTTTCAAATTGCACTTTTGAATTATTTGAAATATTTACGGATTGTCTCGTTAACTACCCTTGAGAAACTTATAGATCTGTAATTATCTCTGATTTGGTTTGTCTGAATTTCATGTAATTTTTTATGAATGTTCGATCAGCCATTTCCCAACTTCAGGCCATAGTTTTTTATGAGCTGTTTTACTGATGCATAAACCGACATGTCCTGTTGGGAATTCTAATGTTTTTTTATCCTTGCTTGAAATAACCGTGGTAATTGTTCTGCTGGACTCTGCTGAAACTAGATCATCGTTTGTTCCTACTATATTTAGTACCGGTATTGTGATTTTTTTAAGATCAACGAGTTCTTTCCCAAGCATCATCTTGTTTTGAATTAGAAGATTATTTTTATAAATATCATCAATGATTTGTTCAAATACCTTTCCAATAATGGGAACACTGTCATAAAGCCAAGATTCTACTGTAAAAAACTGCATGATTTCTTTTGTGCTTCTAGGTTGACTAAAGTAAAACTGATACTTCAAAGCAGCCTCTAAAGGGTTTCGTAGTATGAATGCAATATTGAGAAAAGACGATGGTATATTTCCAAAAGTCTTTACAAATCTTTTGACATCAAGATCTTTAATCCATGATTCCAATACTGTTGGGGACTTTCCAAAATCAACAGGAGTAGCATGTAAAATTAAATTCTTTACATTTTCAGGATGTAGTGCAGAATAAATCAAAGATAAAATTCCGCCCCAACAATACCCAAACAGTGTAACATTTCTAGAACCTGTAACCTCTTCTACCTTGTCAACTGCCTTTTCAAGATAATCATGTGCATAACTTGCAAGTGACATGCTTTCATCTTTAATTCTGGGCATTCTCCAGTCGGTAGCATAGACATCAAATCCCAATTGCTGAAAATGCCTAATTATGCTTCTTTCTGGAAGCAGATCCAAAATATAATGTCTGTTGATTAAAGAACCTACAATAAGAATTGGGGTTTTGAATTTTGGCGGTGAATCTGTTTTGTAGTGATGAACTTCAAAGTTCCCCTTCATGGGAATTATTTCAGACGGTGTTCGATTAATTATATCTCGGATGGGTTCTATCATATGATCATAATTACTGATTACTGCATCAAGATAGCGGTATAATTTATCATGATGGATAGTTGAGGAAAACTCTGTGAATGAACCAATAAAATCTGATAACGATTTTGAAAAATCTGTTTTCTGTAAAGCATTTTTTAGTTCAGAATCAAAAGTAGTTCTAAGCTCATCTTGAATTTTTTTGCCCGTTGATTCTTGTAAATTAAAAGCCGACTCTATTGCTCTAGACCAGGAATGAAAAAGAGCCAGACCATATTGCATTTGAAAGTTAAATGATTTTACTGTAAAATCGGTGTAAAGAGATAGCGGATTGTTTGAAATTCTCATCGAATCTTCCAATCCTCATATCTTTGCAAATTGGCATATATTGCTATTCCCCAACATCCGATTTGGTTTTCTTTTAATAAAGTAATTACATCAAAATCATCACAGAGTATCAAATTGCAAGAATTATCAAAAACATCATGGCATTCATTGCCAGTAGAAGAGGTTGCAGAAATGCTTGGGACTGATCCTAAACAAGGGTTGGGTTTGAGTGAGGCAAATAATCGATTGCAAAAATTTGGTGAAAATATAATATCTGTAAAAAAAGAAAAGAGCCCACTGATTTCATTTCTTTTGCAATTCAAGCAACCACTAGTTTTGATCCTCATAATAGCTGGCTCGATAACTGCAATATTGCAGGAATGGATTGATACTGGTGTAATCTTTGGAGTAGTTGTAGCCAATGCGGTTATTGGTTTTATTCAGGAGCATAAGGCGGGCAAAGCAATCCAAGCCCTTGCACGATTTGTAAAAAGCGAAAATGTGGTAATTAGAAATGGCGAAAAAACCAGGCTGATCTCAAGTGAGATTGTTCCAGGCGATATGGTACAGTTGCGTTCTGGAGACAAAATTCCAGCTGATATGCGTCTATACTATACAAAAGATTTGAAAATCGACGAGTCAATTTTGACTGGTGAATCAATTTCTGTCAAAAAACGGACCGAAGTTTTTCCATCAAACACAATACTTGCAGAGCGTAAAAACATGGCGTATGGGGGAACTTTGGTTACAAACGGTTATGGAATTGGGATAGTTGTTCTTACTGGTGATGACACTGAAACAGGCAAAATATCTCAGACCATGATTAAAGCAGAAGAAATTGAGACTCCTATAACCCGAAGAATATCCTATTTTAGCAAAAAACTTCTTTTGGTAATACTTGGTTTGTCCATTCTTACATTTGTTTTTGGAATTCTAGTTACTCATAGGACTCCAACTGAATTATTCATGGAAGTAGTTGCCCTCTCAGTTGCAATAATTCCAGAAGGATTACCAGCTGCGATGACCATAACTCTCGCGATAGGTGTAGGATGTATGGCAAAAAGAAATGCCATAATAAGAAAACTTCCTGCAGTAGAGACCCTTGGCAGTACCACAATAATTTGCTCAGACAAGACAGGAACCATCACTGAGAATCAGATGACAGTAAGCGAAATTTATGCGGGTGGGAAATTATTTGGAGTATCGGGAACTGGATTTCAACCAACAGGTGAAATTAAACATAATCAAGTTAGTATCCATATCGAGGAACATCAAACACTAAAAGAATGTCTAATGACAGGACTGTTGTGTAATGATTCTGATTTAATTCAAAAAGAACATCATTGGGATGCAAAGGGGGATCCTACTGAAGTTGCATTAATCACATCTGCTCGCAAAGCAAACCTTAAGCAAACTCTGGCAGAGTCATTTAATAGAATTGATACGATTCCCTTTGAATCTCACCTCCAGTTTATGGCTACATTACATGATGATGCTGGAGAAAAACTAGTCTATGTAAAAGGATCTGTTGAAAAGATTCTTGAAATGTCTTCGCGTCAATTAATTGATTACACAGGGCCTGAGAATCTCACCAAAGATAGTGTTTCAAAATTGTATGAAATTGCAGATAGAATGGCATCAGAGGGATTGCGAGTCTTGGCTTTTGCCCAAAAGAAAATAGCAAGTGAAAATCATACAGTTGAAATTTCTGATGTCAATTGTGGACTGGTTTTTCTAGGCTTTCAAGCCATGCTGGATCCTCCAAGACCCGAAGTAATTGAGGCCATAAGAGAATGTCAAAATGCGGGAATACGTGTCAAGATGATAACAGGGGATAATCTCAAAACAGCAGTCAGCATAGGTAGACAGATTGGACTAAATTATTTAGTGCAAGGAAATCAGCACGATATAACGGCAATTACAGGAAAGGAATTAGACCAATACTCAGAGAATGATTTGGTTGAAATTGTCGATAAGACAGATGTGTTTGCAAGGGTTTTACCAGAACGAAAATTTTCTATAGTAAAGGCACTTCAATCCAAAGGTAACATTGTTGCCATGACGGGGGATGGAGTAAATGATGCACCTGCTCTAAAACAAGCCGATGTGGGAATTGCAATGGGCATTACTGGTACAGGTGTTGCAAAAGAAGCATCTGATGTTATTTTAACTGATGATAACTTTGCATCAATCAAGGCAGCAGTGGAAGAAGGAAGAAGAATCCTTGATACTCTGGTCAAATTCATCACTTGGACAATTCCCACAAGTTTTGGAGAGGGGTTAGTGGTGCTAGTCTCCATCTTTACAGGTATACTCATTCCAATTCTTCCCGTCCAAATTTTATGGATTAACATGACTACTGTCCTAGCGTTGGGAACGATGCTTATTTTTGAACCAAAAGAGCCAGATATAATGAAACGTCCTCCTAGAAGGCCCAACTCTCCAATTCTCACAAAAGATTTGATAATCCAGATTTCAATCGTAAGTGTATGTATTCTAATCTCAGCATATGGTTTGTTTGAGTGGTCAATTGAAAATGGCAGTACTGTTGAACAGGCAAGGACAATCGCAGTAAATACGATTGTGATGATAGAGATATTTTATCTGTTTAACTGCAGATCTCTGACAAAATCAGTTTTAAAAATGGGTTTTTTTTCAAACAAGTTAATTTTTCTTGGAGTCACAGTTATGATTCTACTACAAATATCTTTTACATATATTCCTGTCATGAATGAAATTTTCCAGAGTAAACCAATTGGGATTGATTCCTGGTTGAAAATAATTGGAGTATCCCTTATCACTTTTCTAATAATTGAAATAAAAAAATTTGTTACTAGACTAAATTTAAAACAAAAAAACAGTTCTTGAAACAATTTTAGATTTGTAAATTAAATGGATTTCAATATTACATATGTGAAAAGGAATACTAAAAATAACATGATGATTATCAATTACGGTATTTCATAATAAGTGTAAATTTAAAACTATTTTGTGGAAGGATACATAGTATCCAAATCAATAAACGTTTGTAAGAATTTGATATAAAAATATGGATAAATTTTAGGATTTTACTAAGAACTACTTAAATTTCATTTTTGTGAACTTGTTATGACGAGGATCTATCATACCTGCTGATATTCAAGGGGTAAACTTTGAAGAAGTGGACAGATAGAAAAAGGAAAACGCGAAAAAAGATGGAAGCATTTAAGTTTCGATTAGGATTTTCCAGCATACCCTCGTTATTTGTTTTCATTTAAAACAACAATCAATTTTTTGGTATTCAATTCAATTGTTTTATTTTTATATTATTTTTTGAGGATGGCAATTATCCAGCCCACATGTCCATACATAAAATATTAAAACACAAACTCAAATCTTTTTTCTTTGTATGTGGGATTTAGTTTTCCCACTATGGGAATTTTACATCCACAATATTTGCATTTATTATTTTCATCAAGATTCCATTCTAAGATATCAAAATTATATCGCCTAACAACAATTTTTTTGCATTCATGACAATAGGTGTGCTCTAATGGGTGTCCTGGAACATTGCCAACATATGCATATCTCAGACCTTCCTTCTTTGCTATTTCATGATGTTTCTCCAAGGTTTGAACGGGAGTAGGCTCAAACTCCATCATTTTGTATGATGGATGAAATTGTAAAAAGTGAATTGGCATGTCTGGTCCAAATTCATCATACACAAACTTGCAAAGTTTTTTTGCATGATCTAGATTGTCTCCAACTTGAGGTACAACTAGATCTGTAATTTCAACATGAATCTTGGTTTTATCTCGAATTTCAATTAGTGTGTCAAAAACTGGCTGGGAATTTGGTATTCCAACATATTTCCTAACAAATTTTTCCTCTCCATTTCCTTTAAAGTCCACAGTAATGCTATCTAGAAATTCACTCATCATTGAAACTGATTCTGGTGTACCATATCCGTTTGAAACAAAGATGTTAAACAACCCTTTCTTTCTTGCCAAGACTCCACAATCTCTGGCATATTCTAAAAATATGCTAGGTTCATTGTAGGTATACGCAATTCCGTGGCAGCCTCTTTGAACTGCCATGTCTACAACTTCTTTGGGAGTAATGTCTACTCCTTCAATTTTCCTTCTTTGACTGAGATCAAAGTTGATACAATACTTACACAACCAATTACATCCAGTTGTCCCAACTGAGAAAACCTTACTTCCAGGCATAAAATGAGTTACTGGTTTTTTCTCTATTGGGTCAATATGGCATGCTGCAACTTTTCCATATACGTAAAGAACAAGTTTTCCATCCTTATTGCCTCTAATTCCACATAATCCAATTTGACCCTCGCCCATCTCACAATATCTGGCACAAGCTAAACATCTTACTTTGTGATTTGCCAATCGCTCGTAAAGTACTGTCTCTTTTTGCACTGGTATATTTAATTCTCAGAATGATATTAACTCAATAAGCAATTATCATTTTTAGTAATCAATTAAGATTAGATTAGCTGTTAAATTTGTAAAAAAACTGGTAGAAATGCAATTATTGCTTCTCTTAGAAAAGCAAGAAAGACTGTAGAGTTAAAATCAGGAACCATAAATTACAAATGATTTATACCGCGATATTTTGCAAAAAGGGTGTAATTTGTTATGTTAGTAATTGTTTGCGGATTGCCAGGTGTTGGTAAAACCACTTTTGCAAAAAAACTTGCCCTGCTGATTAATGCTGTTGTTTTGTCTACTGATAAAATTAGAAAGGAGCTAATGACATCACCAACATATGAAAAAGAAGAACGAAAACTCATTTATGATATAATGATTCTATTAGCAAAATATCTCCACGATTATGGTGCAAATTGTATCCTTGATGCTACCTTCAATAAAGAATATTCTAGAACAGAAGTTAAGAATAAACTAGGAATTCAAGAAAAGAAATTTTTTGTGATAGAATGTTTGTGTCCAGAAAATATTGTAATTCCTCGCCTAGAAGATCGAAAAAACGACTATTCAGATGCAGATGTTGAGATTTACCAGAAAATGAAAAAAATTTATGAGCCTGTAAAAGGAAAACACATTACCATTGACACTTCTTTAGATCCTGAAAAGAATGCAAAATTAGTTTCAACCAAAATTTTAAACTCGATGACACCTTAATTGTCAATCTTACAGCAATTTCAACATGTTTTAGAGATTATATTTTTTCTTTAAGTTTTTTATGATTTCTACAAGATGTAAGGTAAATTTTGGGTCTCCTACATCTTTTCCTTCAAATTCTACCTTTGCAGTAGGTTTTTCAATCTTTATCTTCTTTCTTAAATCTGCGGGTGTTCCAAGCAGCACTGCATCACAATTAACATTGTTAATACTATCTTGAAGATCTTGCAACTGTTCAGGGCTATAACCAAGTGCTGGCATGACTTTACCCATTTTTGGATAGTTTTCATAGGCATTCTTTATTGTGCGAACAGCACTACTTCTTGGATCTACTAATTCACAATTAAGCATCTTTGCAGCATAGGTTCCTGCCCCTTCTTGTAATCCTCCATGAGTTATTGATGGACCGTCTTCAATTACCAGAACTTTTTTATTTTTCACTATATCTGGTTGGTCCACAGCTACCTCTGAACTAACTTTGAAAATTTTGGCATGAGTGTTTAATTTTCTACATGATTCTTCAGTTTTTTTTACCATTTCAATTGATGCCACATTAACTTTGTTAATCACCACAGTATCTGCAATTCTTACATTTACCTCACTTGGATGATATAATGATTCATGACCTGCTCTAAGTGGATCAGCTACAACTATAACATGATCAGATTTGTAAAATGAAAAATCATTGTTACCACCATCCCAAATTATTATATCGCAGATTTTTTCTGCTTGTTTGAGTATCTGTTTGTAATCAACTCCTGCAAACACATCTACACCACGATTGATGTGGTCTGTGTATTCTTCTTCTTCTTCAATTGTTATATTGTATTTTTTAAAATCATCATAATTTTTGAAATGCTGTACTGCAATCTTTAGATTGCCGTATGGCATTGGATGTCTTACTATTACAGGTTTGAGGCCAATCTTTTTTATTGATTCTACTACCATTCGTGAAATCGTACTTTTACCTGCACCAGTTCTTGTTGCAAGAACAGAAATTATGGGTTTTTTTGATTTGAGCTGTGTGTCATTTAGTCCAAGAAGTGAAAAAGAAGCTCCTGCAGCCATAGCTTTTGATGCCAAATGCATTAGATTTTCATAAGAAATGTCACTATAAGAAAAAAAGACCTCGTCGATTTTGTGTTCTGATATTAAATCTACAAGTCTTTCTTCGTTATAGATTGGAATTCCATTTGGATACATTTTTCCCGCAAGTTCTGGAGGATAAGTTCTATTTTCTATGTAAGGGATTTGTGCTGCTGTAAAAGCAATTACTTTGTAGTTTGGATTATCACGAAAATACGTGTTAAAGTTGTGAAAATCTCTGCCAGCTGCTCCAATTATTATAGATTTTCTTGCCATGTTATTTTACGATCAGAACCGGAATTTTTGAACTTTGAACCACACCATTTGAGACACTGCCAAGAAAACCTACACTTGGCATTCCTTTTCCTCTGGAACCTAAAACTATTAAATTACATCTGGAAGTTTTTGCATAATTTGTAATTAATTTTACACTATCATTTCCAAAAAGAATTTGTTGTTTTAGTTTTATTCCGTGACGAGCTGCACTAATTTCGGCTTTCTCAAGAAATTGATGGGTCAATTTATTGTGGTATCTAATGTAGGTATCAAGTGTCCCTACTAAATTTTTGGGATAAACTGGCAACACATGTACTGCAATCAACTGTGATCCCCCAAGTCTTGCCAAAGAAATTCCTTCATTCAGGCCGCGTATTGAGTTTGAAGATCCATCTAAAGGAATAAGAATTTTTTTAAATCTATTTTTGAGCATGGCCCAGTTACATCTAGTGGATATTTATCAAAGACGGATGATTTGCAATTTTGATTTTTAGACTCATTTGCAGAAAATGCTTGAAAAAATTATGGTATTGTTTTAGGATAATGCTCGGGGGAACTTACGCTTCCCAAGTCTTCGGCTCTGGAAAAATTTCCTTGAAAAACTCCATATCCAATGTGAATTTGATCTATGTGTTTTGATAACTCGTCTTTTTCTTGAAATAATGATGAACAATATGGACATTTGATCTTTTCAGGCATTTCC
>DATKYM010000083.1:0-4633 GCA_035528495.1 Nitrosopumilaceae archaeon | reverse complement strand
TACTAGTTTCCACTTGTATTTTCCTTGTTGAAGTTTACAGACAGTTACTGCCCATTTTGCATCAGAGTCTATTTTTGGCATACCTACCAAATCTGCAATTTCTTCAATGCCTAGTTGTTTTTCCTCACAAAATTTCTTCTTGCATAGAGCACATCTCCAGACATCAACTGAACCAATAGTTTTCTCTTCAATGTTGATGTTTATCACTCCAAAGTATACTGGTTGATGCTTGCAAGAATCAGAATCGACACTCAATGTTGTTCACCGATCCCTAGCATTATTTAGTTCTTGCATCCTCATAGGGTTTTTCAAGTACAACACCTATGCTATCAACTATTTTGTTTCGTTTAAATTCAATATTTTCTCTTTCACACATTCGTCGATACATATTGACTGCAGTAAATCTTGGATGCATAGCCTCAAATTCTGTTTTGGAAATATCGATTAAAGATCCTAGGTTCATAAGATCATTTGCAGTTTTTAAAGCCAGTTCTTCTGGGATATTTAGCTTCTCTGCAATTGATGAACTGGTCATTTTCCCATAACATGTAATCAAGAGGAATGTTTTTGCCTGGATAGAATTTAATTTAATCTCAGAGATTAGTCTCTCTTCAATTTGAGTCGTATCCATGATTTATGATTAGAATCTCGATTAAATAAAGAATGATTATAAAATTTGTTTTTTAGTAAGGAATTTTTTTGATATTTTCAAAGAGAACCCCATAGCAATAAAATGAACTATTCCACCAATGATTGCGGCTTGAAGAAGATCATCTAAAATCATCCAAGACAAAAAGAATGCAGATAGTGAGGGAATAATTACAATTATTGCAATGATCGTACCTTTTAGAATAATTTCTTTTGTAGTTAGTTTATCTTGTTTTCCCATATAACAACAAATCAACCCTGATACTAAACAATAAAAATCAAAGAATAGTAGTTAGTTTTTGTTGATCCTAGATCTTGGATTTGTAATATCAGGAAAAGAATTTAGAAACTAAGTGATTGTTCCACCTGATTGAATCAAGATACCACTGCCAAACTCAATTGTCATATTGTTGGTTGCAAAATCAAAAGTCAGTGTCAATCCATTAGGTATGGTTAAAATGGAATTATTTTGTACAATTACATTTCCAGGGGTAGTTGCATCAACGGCTAGTTCACAGCTTGTGTCTACAATCCAATCACCTGAAACAGGAACTTGGCATAGTAGAGGGAAGGTATTGGCAATCATTTCATCAAGATCTTCTTGGGTCATTTCATCGAAGATTTCAGCTTCTGGATGGTCACCATCAGCTATAAAATCACTTGAGGACCTAAAATCAAAAACAAGCTTATCCCAGTCAGTATGTCCAGCATATGTAGTTGGTTGTATAGGAGGGAATGCTGTGCAGCTACCTTTTTGATTACTGATATCTCGGGAAACTATGTCCAATGTATCACCGTCATTATTATAATCAATAGGGATACCTGTAGCGGTTCTATTATTACCAGAACCAACTGAACCAATTATAGTTTTAGGGAAGGAACCCATTTGAATTCCAGCCGTTTCATTAAGATTATTTTCATCTAATAAGGCAAGTGTTTCTCTGGAGTAATCTAGTGGTCTTGAAGGAACTAATGACGAAAATTGAAAAGAATAACTCATAATACTCAAATAATTTGGTTTGCAATTAGTGTTATCATCTCCACCATGACGAAGACCTAAGGTGTGTCCCATTTCATGCATTAGTGTTGTAGATTTTTGCTCATCTGTTCCTCCAAGATGTGCACCACCTCTAAATCCTCCTAGTGAAACTACAAAATCATTGCCTGGAAGCTCTCCTCGTCCAGACGAACCTGTTCCATTCATCTTATGAATAAACATTACATACCTAAAGGAAAATTTTTTTGCATCGATTTTTGCTTCATCTAATCTTTGAGCAGCTGTACCAAACTTATCTGGCTTTATTACATCAAAACCACTCCACATAACCAGATTGTCTTGATGTGCAACTTGTTCTCCCATTTCAACATGGAGATTAATTCCCTTTTGTCCATCAGGATTGTTAACTAGAGATTGAGGAGCATTTGCAAATGAATTGACTACTGACGTAATTGCAGCATTGCTTGGTTGATGAAATTCCATATAATCAAGTTCCAAATAAAGATCTTTGTGCATTTCATTGGCACCAGGTAATGGAAGGTCGATAGTTTTGTCATGATTAAAGTCAATTCCATGATTTTCCCAACTGTCTAAAAGATAATCTTGGTCCATATCACAAAGAACAGATTTGGTTGGATGAACTTTATGTGGCGGATTAATTATCCCACAATCATTGACTATGCCATTATTTGTAATGTTCATGAACAGGTAAATGTTACCAAATTCAACCTTTGGCTCATCAAATTTATTATCAATTATTCCACCTACATCATTTGTCATTATCGAGGTGACATTGAGCTCACCAAAATTATTTAGTATTCCACCATTCTCATTTGTAAAAATATTCTTCTGCTCGATTAATCCTTTGTACAAATTCTTGATTTCTGATGCACTAGTAATTGTTCCATCATTAACAATTTTTCCTTCGTTGTTAATTGTTCCCGAAGCATTGTTATCGACAGTTCCCGAATTTTGAATTATTCCCAGTTCTTCATTAACAAGAGTTCCCCCCTGAAGGACAATCTTTCCTAGAATTTGGTTATCAATCAAAGAGTTGGCATGATTGATTAGGGTTGATGTAGGAAAAACATTGATGGTACCAGAATTAGCAATGGAGTTTCCTGTATTGTCAAGTGTACTACCTGCAAAATTGTTTATTATACCACAAACAGTAGAGTTCTCTAAAGTACCTGTGACATTCATGATGCCATTTGTTAATTGATGAATGTCGCCCGTCGAAGTTAAAGTTCCTTCAACTATTACATTTGCCTGCTCGTTATGAAAGTGGCCATTATTTGATGCACAATTATTATTGAATTGACCTCCGGTGAAAATGAACAACTGGCCATTAAAATTTTCAAATAGACCATTATTGTGGTAAATGCCAGTAGGAGTTACAATAACACTTCCAAAATTAATTACTCCATTAGTTGTCAGGCCAACGACAAAACCAGTGTTTGTAAAGGAATCACTCACAGTTAACTCTCCCCCGAAAATTTGAACTGCTCCACTGTTACTAACAGGACTGGAAACGGTAACTTGGTGGCTGATAAATTTAGCATCTCCCACTCCAGGAACACCAGATAAAGGAGGTAACATTGGGTCTGGGTTTGGATGCTGCCATATAGCTCCGTTATTCCAATCACCATTTGAAATGGTACTATAGTTTACTGGAGCGCCGGCAAATGCCGTAGAAAATGTTCCTAAAAACAAAATGCCGATAATTAAAGGTAAAATCCAAAATATCCTCATCTAGTTTTAGGTGGAAGGAAGTTAGATAAAGGTATTACAAATCTTGAACTTTTATTTATCAAAAATCAATTTCTAAATATACAAATTAGAATTCTTTGGATGAAAGACGATTGATATGAAACCAAAGATACTTTATATTTGGCAAAGTTAGATTTTGACTGTTTGTCAAGTTACAAGGGAACATATTCTAATGAACAATCACTAAATTTTGTAATCCCTATAATGATTATTCTCTTTCTTGGAATAATTTATGTAATGACTCAAAGAGCAGGATCTGGTTTTGTTAGTTTTATTTTAATTGGAGTTGCAGCTCTTACCATGTTTTATTGGGTAAGAATAGTAAAGAAAATGACAAAAGACCAAAAGCCTGCATTTTCAGCACGGGAGCAAGAGGCAAAAAATTGGGTATATGATCTCATTAAAGGAGATGATGATTTTGTTTTCGTAGCAGAAGTTCCTGGACCTGAAGATAAGATAATGGTAAGGTTAATTGATGCAGTTTTGTATATTCGTGGTTCTGGAAACTTTTCAAAGGAAATTCCAATCGAAGGATCAGCTGGTATGCAAATCTTAGATTTTAAATATAGAAATGGTGTTTTAACACTTCGAGTCAAAAAAGATTAAAGACTTTTTGCCAATTCTAATTTTTGAGGGAGATATTTGTCTGTAATATTGGTCAACCCATACTTTGAGAAGGCCTCAAGTTCGGCTTTTCTTTTGAGTCGTAAAAATACTTCGAGCTCTTTTTTCCATATTCCAGCTTCATACCTAGGATCTTTTTGTAAATCATAGCATCGCTTAATGTCTGATTCAGTCATTGGAATAGTTGGGAGTTTATATTTTTCAATATCAGTAGCCCAAACCCCTACCCATTTAGCATCAGGAACTGTTAGTTCTCTTAGGTGTGCAGCATTTGCAGAGCCTGATTTTATTACCATAGCAATATGCTCTCCATACACATCACCGTCAGTCAGGATAATAACAGGTAATTTCAATTCGTCATGTAATCTTTTCAATAGAGTTCTTGTTGAACGTGGAGCTTGTCCACCAGTATTAATAATAATAGATTTGAATTTTTTATCGACTTGTTCTTCCACAAACCTTGTAAACAGTCCACCTTTTTCAATTGCAATTACAATTTCAGCTGTTGTATCTACCAACTCACAAGTAGTCAAACTAGGACCTATCGCATATCCATCCGGATGATTGGCCAAATTCATTGATTTTCCCTCATAC
>DATKYM010000082.1:0-8236 GCA_035528495.1 Nitrosopumilaceae archaeon | reverse complement strand
ATCTTTTTGATTATCTTTTTGATTATCTTTTTGATTATCTTTTTGATTATCTTTTTGATTATCTTTTTGATTATCTTTTTGATTATCTTTTTGATTATCTTTTTGATTATCTTTTTGATTATCTTTTTGATTATCTGACATGTAATACTGTTAATTTAATCGTGTAAATCTTTTTTGTTTTTAGAATATAGTTTATCTAATAGAGTCGGTTAGGGATTTTAGTGACAAAACCAATTCCAGAGGGATTTCATTCTGTAACTCCTTCTTTGGTAGTAAATGATGCAAAGGAGGCAATAGATTTTTACAAAAAAGCCTTTGGTGCAAAGGAAATTTACCAATTTCCAACACCTGATGGAAAAATTCTACATGCAATGATTCAGATTAGCGATTCTTTTGTTATGTTGTCTGATGAGTTTTCGACTATGGGGATAAAGTCTCCACATACTTTAGGGGGGACCGCAGTTACTTTACATCTATACGTGGAGGATTCAGATAAGATCTTCAAGCAGGCAGTTGAGGCCGGGGCAGTAATTGTCATGCCAATTATTGATGCATTTTGGGGGGATAGATTTGGAACCGTATTAGACCCTTATGGTCATTCCTGGGCTATTGCAACACACAAAATTGACATGACTTCAGAAGGATTACGTAAAGCAGGAGAAGAATTTTTTGCCAACCTCGCAAAACAATAAAGAATTTTTTAATTTAATTTTTTACTGTTACTTGCATCTTTAATTAACGAATAATAATTCTCAAAAAACTAATTAAAATAAACCAAATCAAATTTAATTATTTGTCTTCTAATTAGAATAACTCGGAAGCTGACTAGTTATGGTTACATCCTTTATCTAGTGTCGAGGCATTCTTCACCAGTAAACCGATGCAGTTATCGATGCGACAGTGAAAATATCGTATCAGCTTCCTGTTTACTATATGCGTTAATAGAATAAAACATAGATCATTTGATAGTTCTAGTGGTAATTATGGCAAAAAGTAACAAAAACCGCCCTGTTTGGTTGTTCATAAAAGAAGAAAGTCTGAAAGATCTTAATTCTTAAATTTCTAGGACTTGTCGGTGCTGGAATTTGTCGGGTAAAGTTTAGAGTAAGAGAATAATTCTTGAACATCTAGTCTAGTTCCAAACCACAAAATGGTATTAAACTAACAATTTAACAAAATATTAGTGCTTTTTAATAATACGCAGAAACTTTTAGCGGTAACTTTAGCTTTAGTACTTGTTGCAGGAATGACTAGTCCAGCATTTGCAGGGGGACCACCTGGTATTACCCCAGTTAGTATCGCTGAAATTCTGGAAAAAGGAGAGTCTACTATAGTTATAACAACAATTTCTGATCCGACTGGTGATTTATTTGAAGCATCCCTTGATTCCTCAGCCTGCACTACCGGATTCAATGATAATATCGCTTTGTCACAAGTCGCTATCAATGCACCGTTTACTTGGCAATTGCAAATAGATGTTGATGAAAATGCATCAGAAAAAACGTATACTTGTAATGTCGTCTGGACTTTAACTTTGGTAGACTCTGCAATGCATGAGAGAACGGAAACACTAATTCAGCAAATTAGCATAACTGTTCCGTCAATAGTAGCCGGCGAACTCCTCTCAATTGACCCTGTAGCACTAGTAGTTGCAGGACTTGGAAGTATGATATGGATGGTACCGGCAGTATCTGGTGTTGTCGGTGCTGGAGTAATCTTGGTAAAGTTTAGAGCCAACAAAGAGTAAAACCTCTTTTTTTATTTTTTGGGAAGGATGATAATTTAATTTCTATGATGAATCACACAAGGGACAAAATAAGCCATGACCGTCTTCAGACAAAGCAATTCTCAATCCCTCTTTGACACACTTTGGACAATCGGCAAAATTGGACATTCTATGACTCTTAGAGGTAAGAACAATCATTTCAATGTTAAGTTTCTAAAAGGTTATGGTTTTTCAATCAAAGTTAAAGATTCAAAGATAATTCTAAAGAATTGTTATGGTCAAAAAAATACCTCTCAGAAATAAAAGAACAATTTGGGAGAAAGTATTAGATAATTATAATGAATAATTAGTAATTTATTGATACGGTATTCACATGCAGTAGGATATTTGCTAATCCAAAAAGCGTGTGGTTTAATTATAGATCTATATTCAGAACCGTGAGATTCTGAACATGGATACCTATAGATTGTCTGTTATTGGTTCAGCAAATCAAGGAATTCTAGATCAACTAATGTCTGAAATAAACAAATAGTGATAAAAATGAAAGCGTTAATTATTGCAGCAGGACAAGGAACAAGACTAAGACCTATCGGAGATACTAAACCATTGGTATCACTCCTTGGTCTAGGTCTTATAGAGCGAGTAATCCTTACTGCAAAAAAATCAGGAATTAAAGAATTTTGTATTGTAATAGGATACAATGGTGAAAAGATCAAAGAACATCTCTCTGATGGAAAAAAATATGGTGTAGAGATACAGTACGTTCAAAATGATCAATGGACTCAAGGCAATGGTATTTCAGTTCTAAAGGCTAGAGATCATTTCAAGAAATCATTTGTACTATTGATGGCTGATCACAACTATGATCACAGAATATTAGATCAACTATTAATAACAAAGATTGGAAAAGATGAATGCATCCTTTGTGTTGATAAAAATCCAAAAGACTATCTAAACATAGATGATGCTACAAAGGTTAGAACTGTAGATCATAGAATCGAAGCAATTGGGAAGCATCTAAGTGATTACAACTGTATAGATACTGGGATATTCATATGCAATCCTGTAATTTTTGATGTATTAGAACAAAGCACCTCCAAGGGAGATGAGGGTCTTTCTGGAGGAATAAAAATTCTAGCACAACGACACAAGATGAGATACATGTTACTTGGAGATAATTTCTGGATTGACGTTGACGATAAAACAGACAGAAAGAATGCGGAACTGCTCATTTGCAACAAACTCAAAAAAGATACAGATGGACCAGTATCAAAGATACTCAACAGGCCAATTTCGCTGAGAATTTCTAAAATATTACTAAAAACAGGAATTACACCAAACCAAATTTCAGTTCTGAGTTTTCTTATTGGTTTAGCTGGTGCATCTTTCTTCTTCTTTGGAGAATATTCTTATTTAATTTTAGGGGGAATCCTCGTTCAAATCCATTCCATAGTGGATGGATGTGATGGTGAAGTAGCACGTCTTAAGCTAAGACAGACAAAGTATGGTGGCTGGCTTGATGGAGTTTTGGATAGGTATGCAGATGCGTTCATGATTTTGGGCTTGACTTATGGCTATTGGAGCTTAAACAACGATAGTATGATATGGATAATCGGAATTGCATCTCTAATTGGATGCTTTATGATTCCCTATACTGCTGACCGATATGATTCAATTTTAAGAAACGACAAGAGGCAGAACCGATCTGAAATTAGGATTAGCAGGGTTTCAAGGTTACCTAAAATTAGTATTGGCAGGGACGTGAGGTTACTGCTCATAATGATTGGTGCTTTAACTAATCAAATTCCAATAATATTGATTATCATAGCAGTTTTAACAAACTATAAGGTTTTGAAAAGATTGATATCATTTAGAAACAAACTTGATGATGATATGCAAACCATGAATGGCGAATTTGTCAATTAATGGCTTTTAATTATGCAATTACTTTCATAATTTTTTGGTCAAGTAATCAAACCCTTCCTCGATTGTAGGCAGTTCATATTTTTCGATTTGTTCCTCGACAAGCATTGCAGGAATTGATTTGCTTTCGATAACCTTTCTATGTTCCAATCTTTGCCAAATAACATTCTCCGGAGTAACAAAGTACACTCCTTTGAAGATGATTGTTTTTCCATATTTTCTTGCCATTTCCCTGAGTTTCGAAATAAGACTGCACCTCATTTCAGAGCCCAGGTTAGTTCTGTCAATCACAAAATCCTTGTCGTTTCTTATACAGTACTCGATGTCCTCGTAAAAGTACTTTGTAAATTTCTTGAATATTCCAGTTGACTGTGATATTTTGAATGCGTTATCATAACTTACTCCAAGTATGCTTGCCTGTTCTTCGACATATTTGTCTGTGGAACAAATTACCTGACCTAAGGTCTTGGCATGAGTTGACTTACCACTCCCGCTTGAGCCAACTAAGATTGTTGTTAACATTTCTCATCAATACCATAAACATTCAATGCAAAAACACCATTTGATAGTTTAACTAGAAAATCATTCCTAAGCTATAGATCTTGCTTTTTGGGCTCTATCCATTTTACAGATAGCACAGTACTCTTCTTTTGAATCACTATTAATGGGAGTTAAACAATCATGGCAATATTTCATGATTACTAAATGTTAAACCAGGTATATTAAGAAAACAAACTGAATATTCCAAAGATGCTGAACATATTTCTCTTAAAAATAGAATGTCACCTTCTAAGTGTGGTGTTAATAGGTATCTAGTAAATTTTCCTTTATACCACCTATAAAAAAGCAAGTGTATTCTATACTGTTCAATGGTAAAAAGAACAAAAGCTCAACGTAGTGCTTCAGCAAAAAAAGGCGTTCTCACTAGAAAAAAAAACGCAGCAGCAAAAAAAGGTTCTAAAAGTACAAAGAAACGTTAGAATCTATTTTCCTTTTTTCAAACAAACTTTGCATTATAACGTGGATTAATGCAACTTTTTGTTCCTAGAAAGGGGGGATTCTATTTTTACTGACAGTCGATAAACTCGTCAACACTTCATCTAGTCGTAAAATAGAATTTCAGGATCTATTTTCTTGTATAATATAACTATCGAGTAACATGATACTAAAATAATCTACACGACGATTCTAATTTGGATGCTGATGATGAGCGGAAAAGCCATCTGATGGATGATGAGGATTATGAGTAATGAGGCATCTAATATTTTCTATTTAGGTAGTCTTAATTCCCCCTGAATTGAAATCATTTCTTAACAATATGAAATTAGCAGCATTATTTTCAGGAGGAAAGGATAGTGTTTTTTCTATTTATTTGGCAAAACGTCAGGGACATGAAATAAAATGTCTGGTAAGTGTTTTACCCAAATCTGATGAAAGTCATTTGCTTCACCATCCAAATGTGACATGGACAAGTTTGCAATCAAAATCAATGAAAATCCCTCAAATAACAAGGTCCTCAGATTCAGATGAAACAAGTACAGAATTAACAGTGTTAGAAGATTTGCTGGTTAGAGCAAAACATGATTATGATATTGAAGGCATAGTTCATGGAGGGATAAAAAGTAATTTTCAAAAAGAAAAATTTGACGCTTTATGCCAAAAGCTTAATCTGAGATCTATCTCTCCATTATGGCATTTGGATTCTAAGAAATATCTAAACGATCTAATTTCCTCTAATTTTGTTTTCATTATTACAAGTGTTTCCTCAGGAGGTTTAGATGATTCCTGGCTGGGTAAAAAAATTGGAAAAAAAGAATTAGATGACTTGCAAATTTTATCCGAAAAATTTGGATTTAATCTTGATTTTGAAGGGGGGGAAGCTGAAACTTTTGTGTTAAATTGCCCTTTATTTTTACATCCTATTGAAATTACTAAAAAAGAAAAAAGATGGGATGGCTACCGTGGAAGGTTTGAAATATTAGATGCGAGGTTAAATTACAATGTTAGATAATCTCAAGGATAGTCTTAGAGGTGCTATACAAAAAATTGTAAAGTCCTCTGGAATAGATGAGGAGTTAATCAAAGAATTATCCAAAGATGTTCAAAGAGCATTGCTACAATCTGATGTTAATGTAAGACTAGTTTTGGAAATTACAAAAAACCTTGAAGAGCGTTCCCTTAATGAAACTCCTCCGCCTGGACTCTCAAGAAAAGATCATATTGTAAAGATACTGTATGATGAACTTTCAAAATTACTTGGAAATGAAACGGAATTTAACCTTCAACCTGGAAAGCAAAATAAAATAATCCTTCTTGGGATTCAAGGGAGTGGTAAAACAACTGTTGCATCAAAACTTGCAAAATTCTTAACAAAACAGGGATATTCTGTAGGTGTTATAGGGGCTGATACCTATCGACCTGGAGCTTTGGTTCAATTGCGTACGATGTGTGAAAAATCCAACGTTGAAGTGTATGGGGAAGAAAATAACAAAGATTCACCTGACATTGTAAAAAATGGTTTAAAACATTTTGAAAAATTACCTTTGGATGTTATTTTAATTGATACTGCGGGACGGCACAAAGAAGAGCGAGACCTCCTTGATGAGATGGAGAGAATCAATAAAGTCACCGATCCAGATCTTGCTTTACTTGTTATCGACGGGACAATAGGCCAGCAGTGTTTCAGTCAGGCAGAAGCATTTCACAAGACATTAGCAGTAGGTGGAATCATTGTTACAAAATTAGACAGCTCTGCTAAAGGCGGAGGTGCAATTGCTGCCTCTGCAGCTACTGGAGCTCAAATAATGTACATTGGTACAGGTGAGCGAATAGATGATTTAGAAAAGTTTTCTCCCACTAGATTTGTTGGGCGTTTACTTGGAATGGGGGATATTCAAGCGGTTTTAGATCTTGCAGCAAGATTAGAAAATGAAGGTGATGATGTTAGATTAAAACGAATTTCCAGTGGAAAAATGAACATGGAGGATTTCTTTTACCAGCTTGAAGAGGTTACAAAGGTTGGATCCTTTCGGGGATTTCTTGACAACATGCCTGGCCTTTCAGGAATGGTAAAGGATGATCAACTTGATCAAATGGAAGGAAAGGTATCAAAATGGAGATTTATTATTCAGAGTATGACTAAAGACGAAAAAGCAGATCCGGATTTGTTGAATTCCTCTCGAGTCAAACGGATAGCCCGAGGCTCTGGATGGACAGAACATGATGTAAAAGAACTGGTCAAAAACTACAAAAATTCAAAGAACATGATGAAAGCATCAAAAGGAAGACAGATGCAAGGTAACCTACGTCGAATGGGTCTCGGATAGTGATTTTAAATTAATACTATTTTTAGATAAATCATGTCAAGCATTAAAGAAGTACTTCCTGCTGCAAATCAGATTTTAAAAAAATATTATCTTTGTGATAGTTGTCTTGGCCGATTATTTTCAAAGAGATTAAAATTATCATCTAACCGACTTTTGGGAAAAAAATTAAAACAAAATTTCCCAAAATCATCAAAAAAATGCTATGTTTGTAAAAATCTACTTGATAACCTTGCATCATATTTAGAATTAATGCTTGAATCATCACTAAACCATGGTTTCTCTTCATTTGTTGTCGGGGCAATGATTCAACCATCAATTATAGACCGTGATGATTTTCTTCGATCGAAATATCGATTACGCGGAATTGATGGTGTAAAAACTGACATCACTCGAGAAATATCAAAACAATTTGCAAAGAAAACTAAAAAAAAATTGGATTTTTTAGATCCTGATATTACGTTTACCTTGAACCTAAAAGAAAGTACATGTCTATTACGTTCCAAACCACTTTCATTGCAAGGGAGATATAATAAATATAAACGAGGATTTTCACAAAAACAGAAATCATGTGAAAATTGTTATGGAAAAGGCTGTAGAAACTGTACTTTTCATGGATTTACTGAAAGTGAAAGTGTAGAGGCAAAAATATCCCAATTTCTTTTTAGTAAATTTGGAGGAACAATTGCAAAATTTACTTGGATTGGTGGGGATGATAAATCAAGTCTTGTTTTAGGCATGGGGCGACCTTTTTTTGTCCGAATTCAAAACCCTACAAGACGAAAAGCTAAATTGCCCAAAAAAATAAAATTGGAATCGCTGATTATCAATAATTTTAAAATAATTGCCGAGGTTCCAAAAAAACCTCTAAGGTTTAGATCTATAATTGAAATTAAAATTACCACAGAAAATAATCTACAGCCCTCAAGTCTTAGAAAATTAAAAAAATTTTTGGAGATTCCAATAATAATATATGAGAATTCTGGAAAAAGGTCGGAAAAAAAAATTTTTGATGTCCGATACAAAATAAATTCTAAAAATAAATTCACGTTAAAAATTAATGCAGAAGGTGGATTACCTATCAAGAGATTTCTAATAGGTGACAATGTTGTGCCTGGAATTAGTCAAACAATTGAGAATAATTGTAAATGTGATGAATTTGATTTTCTTGAAATTAAAATGATAACAAATAACTAGTGCATTTTTTGAGTATTACTATGCCTGTAAGAAAAAAAAATAAGCACTTGAGACGTGCAGATCAAAC
>DATKYM010000081.1:0-41852 GCA_035528495.1 Nitrosopumilaceae archaeon | reverse complement strand
ATATTGATAGATTTTTAATCAATTAATTCCTCTGAATTGTTAAGTTATGATTGTTGTAATAGAAGGTGGTGATCAAGCTGGAAAAAAAACCCAAACTGAACTCTTATTCAGAGCTTTGAAAAAAAGAAACATTAAGACTACTACTTTTAGCTTTCCCGATTATTCTACGCCTATAGGCAAGGAAATTGCAAAATATCTTAGTGGAAAAAGACAATTTCCTCCTCAAACAATACATTGTCTTTTAGCGGCAAATAGATGGGAAAAATTAAATCAAATCTTACAAGCACAATTAAAAAACTCTGTTTTAATAATGAACAGGTACTATCAATCTAATTTAGTTTATGGACTTGCAAATGGAATGAAACAAAAATGGTTAGAAAATTTGGATATTGGACTTCCAAAGGCAGATTTGGTAATTTTACTAGATGTATCACAAAAGGAATCATTTCAAAGAAAGAAAACAAAACGTGACAAATTTGAAAAAAATGAAGAATTTTTAATGAAAATCTCTAAAATTTACCGAGAGACTGCAAAGAAAAAACGATGGAAAATTATTGATGCATCTCAAACAAAAGAAGCAGTACATGAAGAAATTTTGAAATCTTTTTCTAAAAAAATAGGATTATGAAAAAGAACTATTCTGATATTATTGACCCAATTCATGATTTCATTCGTGTTTATGATCACGAACTGCAGATTATTGATAATCCAATTTTTCAAAGATTAAGAAGAATTAGACAACTTTCGGGAGCACACCTTACTTATCCTGCAGCTCAACATACAAGATTTGAACATTCTCTAGGTGTAATGCATATTGCAAGTCAAGCTGGACAAGCATTAAAAGAAAAAGAAGTTATAAAATCAGATGATATAGAAATTCTAAGAGTTGCAGGACTTTTACATGATATAGGTCATGGCCCATTTTCACATCTTTTTGAAGAAATAATTCAGAAAAAAAAAATCTCGCATGAAGATTTTGGAAAAAAAATTATTCTTAAATCAGTGATAGGTGATATATTAACAAAAAATGGTCATGATAAAAAATTAATTACCAAAATAGCTTTTGGTGATTCAAAATATCAATACCTAAATGAAATTGTCTCAGGATACCTAAGTGCAGATATGATGGATTATTTATTACGTGATGGATATTTTACCGGTGCAGAACATGCAAAAATTGACCACAAAAGATTGACACAATCACTAGATGTACACAAGAAAAAACTTGCTTTAGAAAAATCTGCCCTTTACTCCTTTGAATCTATGATGCATTCTAGATATCAAATGTTCAAAGCAGTTTATTTTCATAAGACTGTACGATCTGCAGAAGTGATGCTTTTAGAAGCACTAAGACTATCTGATGATGAATTTGGTTTTACTTCTTTTAACATTGATGAATTTGTCAAACTCACTGATGAACATGTTTTATCATTGCTTCTTTCTTCCAAGTCATCAAAACTGAGAAGAGCAAGAAAATTTGCCGAAGACTATCAGAATAGAAATTTACTAAAGTGCGTATATGAGAGAATTTTAACGAGCAAGACATTATTAGAAAAAACTAAAACAAATGAAATAAGATCATCTCTTTCTAAAAAATCCAAAGTCGATGAAAATGAGATTTTTGTTGATAGTTCTGTTACTCCTTCAATTCCTTTAGCACCATCTAAAAAAGAGTCAAAACAAATTATTCTAATTACTAATGAAAATGGAAAAGCTCAGGCTCAAGAATTGTTAATATCAAAAATTCCTGTAGTCTCTGCGATATCAGGATTTATGAATATTTTGAGAGTTTACACACCCCAAAAAAACAGAAAAAAAGTTGAAATTGCCGCAAAATCAATCTTGAGTGACTTAAAATAATGAAAAAAAAAATTGTGATCAAACTTTCAGGACGCATTTTTGGCATAGATGATGTTAAAGTTCTAAAAGATTATGCTTCGTTTCTAGTTAAGATAAGTAAAATTTGCCAACCAATTGTAATTGCAGGGGGAGGAAATATTGCACGGCATTATATCTCTCATGCAAGATCCTCCGGAGCTGATGAATCTACATTAGATGAGCTTGGAATAGAAATTTCTAGGCTAAATGCAAAACTTTTGATTTATGCATTAAAAAATAAAGCATATTCACATCCACCTATTACCTTACAAGAAGTCAAGCATGCAGTTGATGATGGCTTAATCGTTGTAACTGGAGGTCTGCATCCTGGACAAAGTACAAATGGAACGGCTGCATTAATTGCTGAAAAAATTGGAGCTGAACAATTCCTTAACGCTACGGATGTTGATGGAGTATACGATATGGACCCTAATAAATTCAAACAAGCAAAAAAATTCAAAAGTATCGAATTAAAAAATCTAAAAAATATGTTAGTTCATGAAGATTCTATTGCAGGTGGATATGATTTGATGGATATTGTTGCTTTGAAAATTATTGAACGATCAAAAATTAAAACTCGAATTCTAAAAGCAGATATCAAAATTATTGAAAAAGCCATTAAAGGTGAAGACGTAGGAACAAAAATTATTCTACCTTCAAAATAATCATTCTTCTAGTTCATTTTGAATGGTTGGACGATCTTCAGTCCATATTTTAATACCAGGTTTTGGATATTCAGACACTCCTGATTCTCTTAACTTCTTAAAAATTTCAAGTGCTTCTTTTTTTTCTACTGCTTTTGACTGAGCTTTAGTATAGCCATCTTTATCTACAATTACTGTAACACACCCATTTTCGGATTTTATTACTGCTGTAAAGTCTTCTTCACCAACTGGAAAGAATTTTCCATCGATTTTTTTTGTAGTTAACGTAAGCATTCCAAATCCTGCAATTTCAAATAATTTCATTTGAGATTTACTGGCTCTAATTTTGCCTTCTTGAACTGCTTGAAAATATTGCACAACAAATTTTCTTTATGATGGTATAATAACTATCTCAACATTTAAGATGTCATAGAGTTATGTGAAATCATTGAATCCTAAAATTTATGTGGTTGCAGCAATTGCCATCATGATAGGAATTTTAGGAGTTATTTACATGATGACCTCTACGGCTAATACTGCAGATGGAGGCTCTACACAAGAACTTCCAAATCAAGTGGAATCGATTACGATTACATTAGAAGAGGTTTCTATTCTACAGGTTTCTTCTAGGGCAGCCATTCTTGAAATCCAATTCAAACTTGATAATCCAAACGATCGCTCTGTGATTGCTCAACTTTTACAATATTCACTATACGGGTCAGATGGATCCGAAGAATTCAAAATTGCATCGGGTCAAATTGGTAGTAGACCAGAGGGTATGGTAGATGGATCAAATTACTATACTTTGCTTAGCAACAATTCCGTTGTATTGAAAGATAAAATCACTCTTGAATTTCCAGGAAATGATCTAGAGTTAATGTCCTTGCTTGATAGCAGTAATCCAAACTGGAGAGCAGAAGGGGACGTAATCTTTAATCTCAGTTCAATGACTAGCGGGCAAGAAAATGTGATTCATTTTGAGTCCACATTGTAATATAACCACGTTTACGATAGTATCATAATATTTGAAAATTATGATAGTTTGTTTTTAGGATAAATATACTGACAAAGTTATAAAAGCCCCTAGAGATGTTTTTTATCAAATGGCAGAAGCAGGTATGGCCGCATTTGGCGCAGCAGCAGGCGTTGCAATTGCATTAGCAGTTGTGTGCTTTGCATTACGTGGTAAAGGACATCCAGAACCACTAGATTAACCAAAGGAATTTTTCCTTTACAATATTTTTAATTTATTTTTCTTTAGGTAATCCTAGCATTTCTGATAATGAGATTTGCTTTGAGTTTTTTTTCGAGATAAAACATCTCTCGTAATATTGACACTCCAAACAATTGTGGGAAGGCTCTAAAATTGGAGTTTTATGCTCACTTAATAGATCACCTAGGACTCTAACTCGTCTAATTACTTCTTCAAACATTTTTTTGTCACGAGTCAATGAAAAGGTAAATTCTTCTCTATCGCTTGTAATGTAAATTATCATTCCGTCAGTTTTATCATAAATCCATAAACAAGCATTAAGGTAAAGCAGATCCTCTGCATGTGGTAATTCGGGAGTAGTTTGACTGGCTCTAAACAAGATGATATTGTCATCCACCATCATATCGGCTTGACCTTTTAATTTAATATCATCAATATGAAATTCTTTTGGTTCACTACCATATTCTAATTTTCTAAGTAATCCACTTAACAGATCATTGAATCCTCTACGTTGAATCTCTTTTGAATCTGTTCTATCGTAATAGGATCGTCGTAAACATTGAACTACCTCTGTTAGATTTATGGTCTTAAAATCATCTGCATCAATTTCGATTTCTAATTCTCGACCGATTGAATCAATTGCGTTTTTAATGGTATTCCTGAAATCTCTATCACCCATCATGATAAATCATTTGGAAATGATGGTCTTTATAGGTTAATTCATAATTTTGGTTAGGAATTTTGAAATTCTACCAGAGAAGGCCAAGGTTACAAAATGAGTACTAAATCCTAATACTGCTCCCAATACCAGATTTCCTGTACTATAATAAATTCCCAGAAAAAGACTCAAGGCAGGAATGGTAAAAATCATTGCTAAAAATGTACTAATCCATATTGTATTAATTATGACTTCAGTTGGAATTTTCTTTTTTCCAGGAGTGGAAACCATTTTCAGGCTTAGTTTTCTTCCAAAATCAGTTTAGACATTGTAATTTCTGTAGGGATTTTTTGTTCTACAGCATAGGCAATGGCTGACAAATTTCTTACCTCATATGCTGTCAATTTTGTAATACCAATTATAGTTGCAAAACTGAACATTTTGGTGAAGGATCTTAGTGAGGATTGATAAATTTCCAATTCAAAGGCTCTTTCAAATTCGGCTATTGCATCTAATTCGTTTTCAGCTTCTGGAATAAGACTCTTGTATCTTGTGCTAGTTAACTCATTAAATGCATCTCTGATTGTTGATGCACTAATCATCCTTCCAAGTAACTCTTTTGATGCACTAGGAGTAGCTGAAACTATCAAATCATTAACTTGATCTTCTTCGATACCCCAGAATTTTCCTCGAATTACACTTAGCAAGTTATAAAAATCAATATCCATCCCAATTAATTTTGTAACTTCTGTTTCTCTACTATTCTTAATTGCACGTCCTAACTGTTGATACAAAATTTTATCAAAATAAAGGTCAAAAATTTGAATATTTTTTTTATCATTGTAAATAGATGCAGCTTTTGCAATTTCTTCTCCAAATTTCCCAGAGCTTAAACTTGCAACTGCTTCCTCCAAATCTTTTGCCACGAGTGCTTTAACAATAATATCTCTTTGTTTGATGAGTTCTTCAGCATGAAGATTGATATGAGTTTCAATTTCTTCTTGGGATTTTCCTAAAACTTTTCCCTTTAGTACTGACTTTAAATTGGAAATAATAAATTTCATGTAATATGCATTAAAGATGCTTTTATCTCCGGATGTTTTAGATATGGAATAATGAACATCAGCTAAATGTCCCCTTAACGCATTTTCAATTTTCTGAGAAGAATAAGGTTGTTGAACATCAGACACTGAATCTCCATAAATTGTATTTTTGATTCTGGTCATCAATTCTTCCAAGTCTCTAGATTCAGCCAATGTTTGGAAATCAGCTTTTTTTAGTAATTTTCCTCTTTTGCTGTAGGATTTTACTGAAGCATAGACATTCTTTGAGCCCATTTCGATAAGTCTTATTGTGTAACTGATTTTAATGTTTGGCGATTTATTCCTAAATAATCAAATTTCAGGTAATTTCCTTGACAAGCCTTATGGCATCTTTCCTTTCTTGCTTTGATAGTTTCAAGAATGCCTCTAGGATCTCTTTTTGAATATTCAAGGACTCATCTGATAAATTTTGTAGTTTTGAGAGATCAAATGGAAGAAGTTCTTTAATTTTGTCGTCACAAAATGCCTTTACATATTTTTGAAAAATTGAATAAGTAAAATTTGGACTAGTTTGAGATAAATTAGTCAAAATTTGTTCAAAACTTTTTTCTTTGGGATCACCCTCTGAGAAAAATTTGTCCAGCAATCTTTCTTTGTTTTCCACCTCCTTTATTGACAGTGCAATTAAGACCCCTTTTCTAGTCAAATGATAAAATGGAATTCCTATTTCCTGCAGTGCTTTGGGACCACGCTTTAGAGGCAATCGGCCATTTTCTTCAGCAATCCCCATTGGGAGCAAGATCTCATCGAGATCCCTAAAAATTCCAGAGTAAATATTCTTCCAAATATTTCCTTGAACTTTGGCTATTTTTTGGGATATTCCTGTTCTTGTCCTTTCGGCAGGATTAGCCTTGCTTGATAAAATATGTATGATGAATCTCTGTCGCTTTGCCTCACCTGTCAGACTATTGTCTTTAGTCTTGAAAGTGTCAAAAATGGATAATTTTGTGGTTGATTTTATTTTCATTTAATAACACCATGACATAATTTTCATTTTCTATGATAATATTAAAACAAACTAAAATATAATAACTTACTTTTTTACCAATTTTGTTGTCTTAACCCTTATATAATTTTCAATTTCGATTAAAATAATGAATTCTAGGAACCACAAGTATGCTCTATTACTTGTGGCCGCAGTAGCCATTACAGCAACTGGGGCAATGTCACAAGCATTTGCCCAAAGTGTTGACGATGGTATGGATGGATATGTTAAAGGAACCAGTGGAATTTACACCGGTAACCCTAACGAATGTTGGTACGAAGACGACGGCAGCATGCTACCTTGTAAAGTAGATACAGGTGATATGGCATGGATGCTTACAGCAACGTCAATGGTACTTTTAATGTCACCAGGAGTCGGATTCTTTTATGGCGGACTAGCCAGATCAAAGAACATCGTCAATGTACTTGGAATGACCCTTGTAGTTATGGGGTTAATGTCAGTACAATGGGTCCTATGGGGATATTCGTTAGCATTTGCACCAAACGCAGATGAAGGCGCCAATGCTTTCATGGGAAGTCTTGATTATGCAGGCTTCAACATGGTATCAGCATGGGCACCGTTGGGTGAATTGGGTTCATGTGGAGACACATGGTCAGCAGCCTATCAAATGAACGCCTTCCAAGAGGGAGAAGTTTGTAGTACAGGTTGGCCTGGTACAGTTCCACATCAGTTATTTGCAATGTTCCAAGCTACATTCGCAATCATTACACCAGTACTAATTATTGGTGGATTAATTGACAGGATGAAGTTTAGCGCATTGGTAATATTCGTACTCATATGGGGTACCTTTGTTTATGATCCAATAGCACATTGGGTCTGGGGAGGTGGTTTCATAGGAGGAGGAGCCTTAGACTTTGATCCAGATCTATCACCATCATATGCATTAGACTTTGCAGGTGGTACTGTTGTACACATTTCTTCAGGATTCTCTGCATTGGCAGGAGCTTTGGTCCTAGGTAGAAGATTAGGATATGGCAAAGTGCCAATGGAGCCTCACAACATTCCAATGGTTGTCCTGGGAGCAGGAATACTATGGTTTGGATGGTTTGGTTTCAATGCAGGAAGTGAAGTAATGGTAGACGGCATTACGGTAAGCGCATGGACTGTTACAAATACCGCAACAGGTATGGCTGCAGTTACTTGGATATTAGTATCCTGGGCACATACAGGAAAACCAAGTATTGTAGGAGCAGCGTCAGGCGCAGTAGCAGGATTAGTAGCAATCACACCAGCTTCTGGTTGGGTTGGTCCTATGGCCTCTATAATTATCGGTATTGCAGCTGGAACAATCTGTTATGGCGCTATATCATTCAAGAACGCCCGTAAATGGGACGACGCATTAGATGTATGGGGAGTACACGGAATGGGTGGTCTTACTGGTGCAATTTTGACTGGTACATTAGCTAGTCCACACGTATGGGATACCGGTGACGGTATCGGCGCATGGACTGGTACAGCCGAAGGAATGGAACAGCAAGCAATTAGCATCGTTGCTGCATTAATCTCAGTGGGTTATGCATTTGGAGTTACAATTGTAATTCTAAAAGTAATGGATGCCGTTTGGCCTGGTGGAATCAGAGTCACTCCTAAAGAAGAGGAGATTGGTCTCGATTTAGCACAGCACGGCGAAAGAGCATACGTAAACGAATAGAAAATTCACTTTTCTTTTCTTTTTATTTTTCAATCCAAATCAATTTACATTCAAAACAAATATCAAAAGTATGCTAATTTCAACAACAGAACTAGATTTAATCTTAAATGATTCTAAAACTCTGATTATTGATACTCGATCGTTTAAAGAATACTCTGAAGGCCATATTCCAGGAGCGGTAAATTTGGATCTTTTTGCCTTTCATTGGATTGATACCTCAAGGGAAGGTATCAGCGATTTCAACAAACAAACCCAAATGCTTCTTTCATTTGCAGGTGTTACTGAGGATAAAAAAACAGTCTTTTATGATGAAGTATCAGGGATGCTAGCTGCAAGAGGTGTTTGGATGTCGATGTATTTTTCACATCCAGATACTGTAATGTTGAATGGTGGTATGAAAAAATGGCGACAAGAAAACATGAGAATTGAAACCACGCCAAATAGCTTTAAACCATCTAAATTTTCTGGTAAAATTGATCCCTCAATTATTTCAGGATTTGAAAATATTCGTGATAATTTAGATAATCTTTCAATACTTGATGCAAGATCTGTAGGAGAATACAATGGAACTATCGTGAGAGCTGCTCAACAAGGACACATTCCGAATTCTATTAACATTGATTGGAATCTTAACTTAAAGGAAGATGGATCCTTCAAGGATGATTCTGAATTATCAAAACTATATGACCTTCCAAAAAACTCCGAAATTGTAACTTATTGTCAAGGAGCGTATAGAGCAGCAAACACATTTCTGGTGCTAAAGAAAATTGGATTTGAAAACGTAAGAGTATATCTTGGTTCTTGGGGTGAATGGGGAAATCACTTAGATCTTCCTGTTGAAAAATAAAAAATCAGAAATTTTACACGTTAATTTTAATTAGACTTTTTCTGGGATTAAATTAATTTTTTTTCCAGATAAAATTATTGTAAATTAATTCTTGTCTAAGTTGGGAAAATGGCTGTGCTCCACCACCATACCATTTTGTAAAGAACTCATACAAATGCAATCTTAGAGACTGGATATACACAATTAATCCTTCGATCATCATTATTCCCAAGTTACCTCCAATAATCATAGCTATTGCTGCTCCAGATTCTACACCACCTAATGATGAAAATGCATTATTTACTGTTAATAATAACGCCGCATGTACGAGCAACATAATTCCTAACCGAGCATAACTAATCGTATGAGCTAAACTTTCAACTGTTTTTCCAAGAAATACTTCCATTACTACACTTGCAGGATCTCCTCCATCTTCTGGATGTTTCTTGGCATGCAAAATTCCTCCTATCATCATTAGAACCATTGATGCAATTACAATTACTACTGCAATTCTGGTAACAATCCAAACTTGAGCCCAATCACCTAGGAAAATTGTGACCCAAGGAACGGCTTCTGTATGTACTCTTGAATACATATTCATCACATCATACTGTGAACCAATCGCACACATCATGATTACCACAATTCCTCCATAGAGTGTAAGGTTTGGAATTGCCTCCATGTACAACACTAACTTTTGACCAGTTTTAGCTAATCTTTGCATTCTCAAAGACATTGCCCAAACTAGGTGAACTATTCCAAGGAATAATGAAACTTTGAGTATGTTAATTACTTGATCAAATGTAAGTTCTGCAACACTAAGAATCCCAACAATCCAGCTTAGTGAATAAAGTGCCCCTCCTTGTTCTAACAGACCCTCGAAAGGACCCATATGAGCCATGTGATATCCAAACATTTCTCCGGTACCGACACCTGCTATAGCTGCTGATGCACCAGAAATTGCAATTAACATTCCCCACCTTGAAAGATCACCTTGTCCTTTAACTTTGAATAATAATCCCAGTCCCATCAATAAAAGACCATGACCCATATCTGCAAACATCAGTCCATAAAAGATTGGCCACATTAGGGCAATCATTGGAGTTGGATCTGGTTCACCCTTTTTTGGAATTCCTTGACTTTTTGTAATTACTTCAAATGTCCTTACAAATCTTTTATTGTCAAATAGGGTTGGTAACTCGTTGACTAATTTCGGATCGGTTACCTCCTCTACTATAGATGTCCATTGCTTAGTTGAATCCTGAAATTTTCCCTCCATTTTTTTTGGAATGAATCCTTGAATTACTGCAAAATGTTTTGTTCCACCAGGTTTCCTTAGACTCTCAAGCACATCTTTTGCAACAAGCGCCTTTTCATGAATGGATAAAATATCTCGTCTAAGATTTTTTTTGATTCCAGCAATTTGTTTTGTAATTGAAGCCTTTTTTGTGGTAAGTTCTTTAATTTTTGATGTTGCTGTTTCATAGGCTTCGCTAGGAATTTGAGGCATTCCTTGAGGGATTGTAAATACATTTGAATTAAAACTCCTTAGAACCTTTAGGACTTTTTCCGAATCTTCTGAATCAGAAATTATAAGCAAAGCAGATTTTTCTTTATTCTCCAAATCGTATTTGTAAATTGTAATGTCCTCAAGCGAGCGACTAATTTCATCAAAGTCTGTGGAATTGATAACAAAAAGATTGGTATAGAAATATTTCATTAATCCAAATCCAGTCAAATCTATTTTCATTTTTTTGATTACTTCCAGAGTTTCTTTAATAGAAGTAAACTCCTCGATTGCAAGTTTTGTATTTGTAGCCTCTTCTAAGAGTTCAGCTGGTTTGTCAATAATTGAAGGTGCAGTTTCTTTTAGATAACTTATCATATCTGCAATTTCATCAATCTCGTAATCCTTCTTTTTGATTACAGTGCCTTTGAAAAGAATCTCCATGATTCCAACAATTGGTGGAATTCCTAGACCTTTTACCACATCATCAATTGATTGGAAAGTTTTTTGAGCCTCTAAAAGAAGATCATCGATTTCTGGAGTTACAAGATCATTATCTGTATCAATTTTATGAAACCATTCGAATTCAGTTAGTCTGGAAATTGCTCTAGGAGACTCACTTCTTGGTAAAATCACAGTTCCAAGTTTTAGATCGGCTGTAGCCAAGATAATCAAGTGGTTTTTTCTTTGATTTTAATATCTTTCTGATTTGGTCATTCCCAAACATTAAAATCTATTATCGAGTCAACGCCTCACATTGGTATCTGATTCTGCACTAGAGCATACTATAGATAAGATTCTTCACCAAACAGAATCAAATATTTTATCTAGTCTTGATTCTGCACTCATAGATTCTAAACAAAAACTAGAAGATTCTAATGTCACATTAGGCCAAGAATATGATAAAATAGTCTCTAATGGCAAAAAAGAAGCAGATAAAATTGAAAGACAAATTATTGGAAGTTCGGATCTTCAAGCCCGAAATAAGCAACTATTGACAGTAGAAGAATCATTTGATAAGGTATTTTCAAAGGCAATAGAACAAATTGCAAATGTTGATCGCAGCGGCGATTATTCAAATTTAATAAAATCTCTTTTAGATGAGGCAACCAAAAATTTGGGCACCACAGAAATTATTGTTTTTACAAACTCAAAAGATAAAGACATTGTTCAATCTAATCTATCTCAATATCCAGGAGCTGAGCTTTCATCTGAAACAATTGATTGTTTAGGTGGTGTTAAGGTAAAGTCCAAACAAGGTGCCATGATGTTTGATAACACTCTTGATTCTAAAATTGAACGATTGAAGCCTTTAATTAGGAAAGACATTGCAAGTCAATTCGGAGTGGGTATCTAGATGGCTGCACAAGGTAGAATTGTTTGGGTAAGCGGTCCAGCTGTTAGAGCTGACGGAATGTCTGATGCTAAAATGTATGAAACTGTAACCGTCGGAAATTCAAAACTTGTAGGAGAAGTTATTAGGCTTACAGGAGATGTTGCATTTATTCAAGTTTATGAATCAACAAGTGGATTAAAACCAGGAGAGCCTGTAATTGGAACTGGAAACCCACTAAGTGTTTTATTAGGTCCAGGAATTATTGGACAAATTTATGATGGAATACAAAGACCACTAAAAGAATTATCTAAAGCCTCGGGCTCTTTTATTGGAAGAGGTATTACAACAACCCCAGTAGATATGACTAAAAATTATCACTTTGTACCAACTGTAAGTATCGGCGATGAAGTTACTCCTGGAAGTGTAATTGGCACTGTTCAAGAATCATCTTTAATTGAAAATTCCATTATGGTTCCCCCTGATCACAAAGGAGGAAAAATTACAAAAATTGTAAGTGAAGGAGATTATAATTTAGAAACTGAAATGGCAACGACTGAAAAAGATGGCCAAACTTTTCCTCTTAAGATGTATCACAAATGGCCAGTTAGAAAACCACGTCCATTCTTAAAAAGACACGATCCAACTGTTCCCCTTATAACAGGACAACGTGTTATTGATACGTTCTTTCCAATAGCTAAAGGTGGCACTGGTTCTATACCAGGGGCTTTTGGGACTGGAAAGACAGTAACTCTACACCAAATTGCAAAGTGGGCTGATTCCCAAGTTGTAGTGTACATTGGGTGTGGTGAGAGAGGAAACGAGATGACAGAAGTTCTTGTTGAATTTCCAGAACTCAAAGATCCAAGAACTGGAAAACCACTAATGGATAGAACAGTTTTGGTTGCAAATACCAGTAACATGCCAGTGGCAGCAAGAGAGGCTAGCATCTACACTGGTGTAACAATTGCTGAATACTACAGGGATATGGGTAAAGATGTTGTACTTGTGGCAGATTCAACTAGTAGATGGGCCGAATCACTGAGAGAGATGAGTGGACGTTTAGAGGAGATGCCTGCAGAAGAAGGTTACCCATCGTATCTTGCATCAAGATTAGCAGAATTTTATGAAAGGGCAGGTCGTGTGAGAGCCTCTGGTAGCCCAGACCGTGATGGTTCAGTTACACTAGTTGGAGCAGTATCTCCATCAGGTGGTGACTTTACAGAACCAGTAACTACACACACAATGAGATTTATCAAAACTTTTTGGGCATTGGATGCAAAACTTGCATACTCTAGACATTATCCATCAATTAATTGGATGAATAGCTATTCTGGTTATTTGGGAGACATTGCAAAATGGTGGGTAGAAAACATCAATGAGGATTGGCTTGGTCTTCGTAGTGAAGCATACGGTGTTTTACAAAGAGAAGATACACTAAAAGAAATTGTTCGACTATTAGGTCCTGAAGCATTACCTGATGAAGAAAAATTAATCCTTGAAGTTGCAAGAATGATAAAGATTGGTTTGTTACAACAAAACTCATTTGATGATGTTGACACTTATTGCAGTCCAGAAAAACAATACAAATTACTAAAACTTCTTGTTGAATTTTACAGGAGAGGACAGCAAGCCCTTAAAGAAGGAGCAAATCTAGCTGATATTAGGGCAATGTCAGTTGTAAGTTCAATACTAAAGGCAAGAATGGATGTCAAGGATGATGAAATGCCAAAACTTGATCAATTGGATGTCGACATGCAAGAACAATTCAAAAACATTACAGGAGTGAAGGTTCAAAATTGAGTGAAGGCGGAGTTCAGTACAGCAAGATTGCAGAAATTAAAGGACCGCTAGTAGTAGTCGATGATGTTTCAAATGCAGCATTTGATGAACTAGTAGAAATTGAAACAAACGAGGGAGAAAGAAGATTAGGTAAAGTTCTTGAAGTCGGAAACGGAAAAGCTATAGTTCAAGTATTTGAAGGAACAACTGGATTATCTATATCTGGTACCAAAGCAAAATTTGTTGGAAAATTAATGGAGATGCCAGTATCCAAAGAGTTACTTGGAAGAGTTTTTGATGGTTTAGGTAGACCAAAAGACGGACTGCCAGATCCGATTGCAGATAAATTTGTTGACATTAATGGTGAACCAATGAATCCTGAACAAAGAGAGTATCCTAAAGATTTCATTCAAACTGGTATATCAGTAATTGATGGAATGATTACTCTGGTTAGAGGGCAAAAACTTCCAATATTTTCAGGTTCTGGTATGTCACATAATCTTGTCGCTGCACAAATTGCAAGACAAGCAAGTGTTGTTGGAACTCAGGATGACTTTGCAGTAGTATTTGCTGCAATTGGTGTGCAATACAGTGAGGCAGAATATTTTAGAAGAAGTCTTGAAGAATCTGGTGCCTTAAAACGAAGTGTTCTTTTCTTAAATACAGCAGATGATCCTGCAATTGAGAGAATCATTACTCCACGTGTTGCATTAACTGTCGCAGAGTATTTGGCATTTGACCTAGGAATGCATGTTCTGGTTATACTTACAGATATGACAAACTATGCAGAGGCTTTAAGAGAAATCAGTGCAGCAAGAGAAGAGGTACCAGGAAGAAAAGGTTATCCAGGTTATCTTTACACTGACTTGTCAACAATTTATGAAAGAGCAGGAAAACTAAATGGGAGAAAAGGCAGCGTTACGCAGGTTCCAATTTTATCAATGCCATCAGATGATATCACTCATCCTATTCCAGATCTTACTGGATATATCACAGAAGGTCAAGTCGTCCTTGGTAGAGATTTGTTCAGACAAGGAGTTTATCCACCCGTAAATATCTTGATGAGCCTTAGCAGGTTAATGAAGGACGGAATTGGTGAAGGAAGTACAAGAGCAGATCACAGTGAAGTTTCTAATCAAGTCTATGACGCATATTCTAGAGCACAAGAAGTAAGAGCACTTGCAGGAATTGTAGGAAAGGCAGGATTAACTGAAATTGATTTGAAATACATGGATGTTGGAGATACCTTTGAAAAAGAATTTCTAACCCAAGCAACGGATGAAAATAGAACCATTGAAGAAACTCTTAATATTTTATGGAAGATAGTATCTAAACTTCCAAAGAATGAAATTACTAAAATCAAAGACAAATACGTAGACCAATATTATCAGGAAAAGTAGCAAAATGTCATTTGGACAGAATGTAGCTGCGACCAAAATTGAACTACTCAAATACAAAAAATCAAGCCAAGTAGCAACAATGGTTCAGAAAATTCTAGATGATAAACGTAAAGTTTTACTAAAAAATATCGAAGAAATGATTCAAGAAGCTTCTAAGGCAAGAGGGGGAATTTGGGATCCATTACAAGACATTTACAAATCCGTCAATGAAGCATATCTTGCATTAGGAACAGGAACCGTTGACTCTGTAGCAGAATCAACACCACCAGTAATGGAAGTTAAAATCCATATTAGAAGAGTTGTAGATGTAAAAATTCCTGCACTTACGGTGACTGAAAAAGATACAAAATCAATGCCTTATGGATTTGCAGATACAAATTCTTCAATAGATCGAGCAGCAAAACAGATCAAAGAATTACTTCCAAAAATCTGCAAAGCAGCAGAGTATGAAAATTCTATATTTAGTCTTGCAAAGGCTCTGGAAAAAACACAAAAATTGTTAAATGCATTAGAAAATGTAATTATTCCTCAATATAAAGAAAAAATACGATATATTTTAGCGACGCTCGAAGAAAGGGAAAGAGAAGATTTCGCAAAGTTAAAAAAAGTCAAAGCAAAGATGGAGAGTAGATAAAAATGGCAAAAGAAGAAATAAAAAAATTAATTGAAGATTCAAAAAAATCATTAGAACAAGATCACGAAAAATCTTCCCAATCTATAAAAGATGATCTTCAATCATTCAAAAAAAAGACCCTTGATCAAATTTGATCCAAAAAAATTATCATGATTTAAATATGGAACGGAAGGGGCTAAATCGAACATGAAACCTATTGTATTAGCACTTTTGGCAACAATTGTAATTTCAGCGTTAGGATTCACTGGTACCGCTTTTGCTCAAGAATCTGGAGCATCTGATGCTGCTGGTATGAAACTTTTAGGTGCAGGTTTAGCATTTGGTTTGGCAGCTGCTGGAGCCGGTATCGGTTTAGGGCAAGTAGGTGCAGCAGGTCTTGCAGTAATTAGTGAGAATCCAGCATTACAGTCAAAAGTATTCATCTTCGTCGGTATGGTAGAATCAATTGCTATCTACGGTATAGTTATGATGTTTATCATCTTGGGACAATAGACCCAACAATAAACTCTTTTTAAAATTTTTAAAAGATTTTTTTAATTATATTTTAGTTGATTTACATCAAGTACTCGTCCACAATATCTACACTTGAGGACTCTCCCTTCCTTGTCCATCACATCCATTACAGACTCTATGTGTTCGTGACTATTGGTTATACAATCAGGATTAGAACAGCGAAATATCCGTTCAATTTCATTGGGAAGTGAAACTCTTCTTTTTTCTACTAGCTTGTAATTTTTGATAATGTTTATCGAGGCCTGGGGGGCAATAACTGCCAATTTGTTAGTGTCATCATCGGCAAGGAATTTGTTTTCCACTTTGATTATATCTTTTTTCTTAAATTTTCCACTTGGTACATTTAATGCAATCGTGATGAGACTTCCATCTCTCCCATCAATTTGAAGGGCTCCTAATACTTGAAGACCTTTTCCCTCATCAATATGGTCAATCACCGTTCCTTCCTTGATTCTACGAACCATCAATTCGGATTCTTGCATCAGAATACTTTGTATAGTCACCAGTATATATTATTGAGAGTGAACCAGTTCTACAATAAAGATATCATATCGATTAAAGATTACAATAAAGATCAATTTGAAAAGATTTTCGAATATACTGAAAAAATAATGAAATTAGATCCTGTATCCCGACGTGAGATCTGTAAAGGAAAAACTTTGAGTTACTTATTTTATGAACCAAGTACCCGAACTCGTCTAAGCTTCGAATCTGCTATGGCCTCTATTGGAGGCAATTCGTTGGGAATTTCTGATATCTCTTCTTCTTCTACACAAAAAGGGGAGAGTCTTGCAGATACTGTAAAAATAATGTCAATATATTCAGATCTACTAGTTTTAAGACATCCACTTGACGGATCTAGTAGGTTTGCATCAGAGGTCTCATCAAAACCTGTAATTAATGCAGGAAGTGGAACTGAGGAACATCCAACACAGGCTATACAAGACTTGTTCACAATTAAAAAAGAAAAGAAAAAGATTGATGGATTAAAAATTGGAATTATTGGAGATTTAAAATATGGTCGAACTGTCTATTCACTTTTGTCAGGTCTTGGAAACTATGATGTTGATGTTCATTTGATTTCTCCTGAATCACTTCGGATACGATTAGATTCAATTTATGAAATTAGAAAAAAATTATCATTTACAGAATCCACTAACCTTGAAGACTATATTGAAGACCTTGATGTCGTGTATGTAACAAGAATTCAAAAGGAACGATTTCCAGATGAAGAAGAGTATCTCAAAGTAAAGGGAAGTTATGTAATTGGACTTGACATGCTGAAAAAGATGAAGGATGATGCCATAATTTTACATCCACTACCAAGACTAGATGAAATTTCACCTGACATTGATAAAACAACCCATGCAAAATACTTTCAACAAGCTGAAAATGGGAAACACACTCGTGCTGCATTGTTAGGTTTAATTCTCAATGAAAATGGATTCTGAATGATATTTAGAACCTATCAAAAATTTCCGTATTCCATATATTTGAAGAAAATCTCAACTAAGACAGTTTGACTCTACGAAAAATTTTACCAATTTTTCCATTAGACTTGGTCTTGTTTCCACGGCAGGAACTCCCACTTCGAATATTTGAGCCACGGTACAAACAACTAGTTGATGACTGCATGCTAGGTGATGGACAGTTTGGGGTATGTTTGGTTGATTCGAGTAATCAAATTCAAGGTTGGAACGGGCCAAAATTAGTGGGAACAATTGCCAAAATCACCAAGTGTGAAGACGTTGAAATTGATGGTATGCAATTGGCTATTCAAACTCAGGGTAGAAGTAAATTCATAATAAAAAAAATTATTCCCCCATCCATAAAACTACCCGAAAACTATGATCCTCATTCCCTTGAAGGTCATCAAGCAATATCAGATCTTGATGAAAAATCCCACAATAACGAAAAAATGTACATTCGAGCGAAAGTTGAATTAATTCCTGAAATTGATGATAATATTTTATTGAATCAATGGGAACACATTGTTTACTTGTGGAAGAAAAAAACTGTCAAGCAAGCTCTTCCACACGTAATTGAGCCTTTTGCACTAGACCAAATTTTGACTCAATACTATCTAACTACCGATACTCCAACCATTGATTATGTCTATTCTTTGGCTGCTCTTGGTGCTCAGGATCCAAATGAATTACAACCAATTTTAGAGGCCAATTCTATAGAAGAGCTGATTCAAAGAGTTGAGCAATTGCTGACAGTAAAATAACCCCAACGACTCAAAAAGAATATTGTCTCTTTCAAAAATTGGAATTGTTTTACTCGCAGCGGTATTTTTATTTCCATTAAGTAGTGTTTATGGCCACGGATTGGGTCTTGATACAATATCATCAGTTGAAATTCAAGGAAAAGAAATTTCAATCTCAGTTGAAGTTCCACTATCATTTGATAACCTTGATGAAAAACAAATTACAATTACTGCAATCGAAGATGAAACAAAGGAAAATGCCAAAAACGTCACCTTTCTAATTGGACTATTTCATGAAAATGAAATGATATTTCGAAATTATTTTTTTACATCTGATGGTGTCCTTCCAATCAAAATAAAACCTACCCAGGAAGGTGAGATTACAATTCATGGGAAACAAGACACATTGCTGGGCGCCTGGTATGAAACAGAATCAAATCCACTTGAAATCACGGGACCCATCTTTAATTCTGGTGGTCTATACAATTTTGAAATTGAAGTTAGAACCATTGACGAGCCCACAAATATCATAAAAGATTCAGAAGTGTATAATGCAGATTTGAGTGTAGCAGAAACGACTCAATTTTGGCAAAAAGATGCCCAAAATCAAGACGTTTCTTTTAAAATAAAGTCCTATTTTGATAAAATTTCTAATTTTAAGTATGATTCAGAAAAAAAACGAGTAACATTTGAAATGCCATTTGATTGGAGTGAAAAGCAAATGTCTCACATTCCAGTTGTTCATGAAGAAGTTCATTTTCCTAATGATTTTGAGGAATTTCGGTCTGGAGGGTATACAGGTATGGTAAATGGAATTGACTTGTTCCAATCTTCAGTTACCGTTGATGATTATACTGAAGAGGATGAAAGGATAGTTCATTTCGTATTATTACAAGACCATCTTAGATTTTTAAAAAATCAAATGAAAAATTCTGGAGAACCATTACCAGATAATATTATCTTTACATTATCTACAACTAGTAAAGTTGACTTTCCTCTTACTGCTTATACCAACAGTGAAGATTATCTAGTGAATCTATCATGGGATCCTATCACAATTGAACCTGATAAGAAAACAAAATTTATCTTTACAATCAGAGATGGGTCAACAAACCAACCATTACGGAATTCAGAATATACATTTGTAATTCTACAAGGAGGACAAGAAATTCATAGAACAACTGGGTTGGCACAAGTTGGTGGAGAATCAGAAGATTATTACTTTACAGAAAATCAAACAGGACCTTCAATAATTAGATTTGAAAATATAAGAAATACAGGTCAAGAAACAGAATTTGGAATCCTAGTTGTACCTGAGTTTGGTTCTTTTACTGTAGTAATCCTCACAATATCTATCATGGCAATCATTATTGCATCTAAAAAGAATTTATTTTTAGTAAAGAATTTCTAACTATAACGCAACTAACTTTACTGTATCCATGTTTTTGTTTATTTGAAAATCTTTTGTCATTGTAGAGATTTTTTCAACATCCCCATCAATTACAAACAATTCCATGCATTTTTTTGAATCGATTTTACTATGAAGGTGGGTTGTAATAAGATCCTCAAAGTTATGAGTAATTCCAGAAACAACGTGATCAAATTCATCATTGTGAACAACAAGTAAAATTGCATGAATTTTTCCAGATAAATCTGATTTTTGTTTTTCGTCTGAAACAAATGATCTAATACCTGCTCTTATCGCTTCAGAGCGTCCAGAAAATCCCATTGATTTTTGAAGTTTATCTAACTCTGCTAGTATCTCATCGTTTAACGAAATTGACACAATCGGCATACGCCTAATGTTATTAATTATATTATAAGTCTAGCAATTAAAGTTATTAAGAATTTATAGATTTATTAATAATTCTTGTAGATTTTGTGTGTGAATAACCAGATCAAATTTGCAATAATTGCAATTGCAATTGTAATTCCTCTTAGCTCATACTCTGTCTGGGCAAGTGATTCTGGTTTTCAAATTGTAGAAAACAACGGTTTAACTAAACTTCAAGTTATTTCATCGTTTTCACCTTTGTACGAATTTTCACAAAAAGTTGGCCAAGACAAAATCAATGTACAACTACTAGTTCCTGAAGGTGTGGAGCCTCATGATTGGGAACCTACAATACAAGATGTACAACAAATGCAGAAATCTGATCTGATCATAATTAATGGATTTGGATTTGAAAATTGGGTGGAAAATTTGGAGGAGATAAACTATCGAGGTATTGTAGTTAACACAAGTGATGGAATTTTTAAAAATGAAAATGATAGAAGTCTGAATTTATCAAAAAAAGGAGATCCGCATATTTGGCTTAATCCAAATTATGCAAAAATTCAAGTTCAAACTATTGCTGATGCATTTTCCAAGTCAGACCCCAAAAACCAAAATTTTTATCAAAAAAATGCACAAAATTACAAATTAGATCTAGATAGGCTAGATTCTAAAATTAGAAATGATTTATCAAATTGTAATAGAGAATTTATTGCATATCATGATGCGTTTTCATATTTTGCACATGAATATGATCTACGTCAACATACAATCATTTCGTCAAATGATCCTCATGCAGAACCTACAGCAAAAAACTTGGAAAATATTATTAATATTGCAAGAGAATTAAAAATAGATATTATTTTTACTGAAGAGACTACTGATCCAAGAATATCAAATGTTGTGGCAAATGAAATAGGTGGCAGTATTCTAGTTTTATCTTCATTAGAAATTTCTGGTCATGGAAACTATATTTCAAGAATGACTGAAAATCTAAATAATCTCAAGGAGGCACTATGTTGAACGTTGCAGACATTGAGCATCTAACCGTCAAGTATCCAGATGTAAAAGCACTTGATGATGTTAGTTTTACAGTCAAAAAAGGTGATTTTTTAGGAATAATTGGACCAAATGGAGCAGGAAAAAGCACACTTTTTGCTTCAATGCTTGGGCTAAACACAAAATACGATGGAACAATTCGATTTTTTGGAAAAGATATTAGAAAATCAAAAGATTATCTAAAAGAAATTGGTTATGTTCCACAAAAACCAGTATTTGAGAAAAATTTTCCAGCTACGGTAAACGATGTTGTAAGGATGGGTTTAAGACAAGAATCTAATGCCGATAAGATTGATGAAATTTTACAACAACTTTGGATTCACGAATTAAGTAAAAAAAGAATTGGAGAATTATCTGGAGGTCAACAGCAAAGAGTCTTTATTGCAAAGGCACTTGTTAATAATCCAAAACTTTTGATTCTTGATGAACCAGTAACTGGAATTGACCAGCAAAGCATTGAACTTTTTTATAGCATCCTTAGAGAATTAAACGCCAAACAAAAAATTACCATTATTTGGTCCTCTCATGATTTAGATGCAGTAAATCAACTGGCAAATCATGTAGCTTGTTTAAATCGAACGTTATTTTTTCATGGCGAATCTGATGATTTCTTTGAAAATGACGAGCTCGTAAAAAAATATTCTGAAGCATCCATGCAGGAACACATGCACCATCATTAATCATGTCATTTGAAATCCTAACTTTCAGCTTTATGCATAGAGCACTAATCTCAGGAGTTGCCATTGCAATTTTATGTTCAGTAATAGGACTATTTCTTGTTCTAAGACGATACTCTTTGTTTGGTGATGCAATAGCTCATTCTTCTTTTGGTGGAATTGCTTTAGGATTAATGGCAGGAGTATATCCGCTTTGGACGGCTTATGGTGTTTCCTTGATTAGTGCCTTGATTATTACCAAAATTAAAGAAAAATATGATATTTCTGGTGATGCGGCAATTGCAGTTCTTTTATCCTCAGGTATTGCCGTTGGGCTCGTAATTGTTGGAATTTCAGGTGGATTTACTATTGATATCTTTAGTTTTCTATTTGGTAGTATACTTCTTGTAAGTGTAAATGAAACAATTCTGATTTTATCCTTGACTGGAATCATTTTAATTGTTATTTTATTATTGTATAGGCAATTACTTTATTCGACATTTAATGAAGAACAAGCTAAAGTAAGCGGCATCCCAGTTGAAAAAATAAATTATCTAATTGTTTTTATGGCTGGATTAACCGTTGTAACCTCGATTCAACTAGTGGGCGTCTTGTTAATTTCTGCATTATTTGTAATTCCTAATGTAACTGCAATCATGTATGGCAAAGGATTCAAACCAACTGCAATTCTATCAATATCATTTTCTATATTTTCAGTTGTTATTGGAATTTTAATTTCTTATATTTTCAATATTACTCCGGCAGGAACTATTGTCTTATTGTCTATTGGCTTGTTTGGTGGGACTATGACAATAAAATCTATGGGTTTGTTATCTAAGAATTAATTAATGCGTTGAGTCTTCTTTTGTCTTTAACACTTTTCACAAAAAATAACGACGTTGCAACTATTCCCATTGCAATTAATGGTGAGGCAAGTTCTGTGTATTTCAGTTCAAATTTTTCTGTTGTTTGTATTTGAGAAGTTACTAACGGAATTTCTGTAATCTTTACCATACCTAACTTATTTCCTTGAAATTCAACAAACCAAATATTGTCATTATCATCAGATGTCATAAATTGTATAAATGATGTTTCTGTTGGAACTGGCACTTCTATCAAATTATTATTATGCGGATCGTATGCTGCAATATTATCCACTGTGTGTTGTGCAAACCAAATATTGTCATATCTATCAAAGGCCATTCCAAATGGAAGTGCTTCTTTGTCAGGAACCGGAATTTTTTCAAATGTTTCTAAAATTGGGTTAAATTTGGTTATTCCCGTACCTGTGTGTTCAGCAATCCATAGATTTCCATCTTTATCAAAGATTAAGGCCTCAGGTCCTTCTAGTGGCTCATCGTCTGAATATTTGGTAATTTCATTATTTTCTGGATTTATGAATCCTATCATTCCTGTTCCAGTCTCAGCAAACCAAATCTTTCCTTCATTATCTACTGCTAATGTAAAGGGCAATGATCTTTTTGCCAATTGAATTTCTTCAAAAGAATTAGAGTCTGGACTGTATTTTAAAATTTTATCTTTGTTGTTTATTACAATCCAAATATTTCCATCAAAGTCAGATTGGAGGAAAGTTGTCCTACTTGGATCAATTGTTGGTGCAATTTTTGGCAACGTGATGGTGGTTATTTCTCCATCATTCGGATCAAAGAATCCAATTTGGTTTCTTGGTGGATCATTAAACCAAATCTTTCCCTCGTTATCTTTAGTGAGCATAACTGAAACTACTCCATCAAATGGGTGTGAGGTAAATTCTTGAGAATCTAGTGAAAATTGCCAAAGTCTAGGTGCTCCAGGATCACTTATCCAAATTGAATTTTCCCCATCATACAATGGGTATAGTGGTTTTGTGGGTTCAGGAAAATCATATTCTATAATTTCTATTTGAAGATCCGGCAGTCTTGGTTTTACAAGCAAATTCATAATAACAGATTCGTTTGCATTTTGAGTTCGTTGAATTTCAACTTCAGTTTGCCACTGGCCTGAAAATCCAAATGTCAACTCTCCTTGAAATTTTTCTGGTTTATTTTCTTCTTGACTAGTCTTTTCCATGAGAACTTCAATTGGAGAAATATTTCGTTCTGGATTTGAAATCTTTACCTTTACTTCATTTACATCTTGCAATTGGTTATTTTCAAAGTCACTAACCTTTACTAGAATATTATTGGTACCGCTTGAAAATGGTGTAATCTCAATATCAAATTTAGCACTTTCTGAAAATTCTATTGTTCTAAATCCATACAATACTTCCTTTGCATCAACCTTTTGAATTTCTCCTGCAGGCAAAGTACCATTAGTTAAAAGTGCCACCACTCCAAGTAAAATTATTCCCAAAGTAACATCTATCTTTAAAGATCTTTTCAGTCTCCTATGAACTGAAAATGATTTTGAATTAACCGCCTTTTCTCCAGATTTTTGAACTTTATACTGAAAAAAACCACCTAATCCAATCATAATTGACGCAATTACAATTTTAGCGATGATTAATTTTCCATAAATTGATTGAGAAATTATTCCAATATCACTTTCTAAAATCCACATTAAGGTTGGACCAGTAATAATTACAATTCCTACTGCAATGATAAAGGCAATTGAAAACCTTGGAATCATTACAAGTGACATCTTTTCTCTGGCGATATTATCCAGTTTTGAAAAGGTAGGAAGTAATGTAAAGACAAAATAGATGATTCCACCAATCCAAATTGCTGCAACTAAATTATGCACATAATCCAAAGCAACAGCTGCCATCTCTCCGCTTGCACTACCATGTCCTATCATTGTTGTAGTACCAATTAGAGCAAGAGATAACAAAAGCATTGGAATTTGATTCTTTTTTGTAATGTGTTTTTTTCTATCCATCCAAAACCAAACTCCCAAAAGAATAATTGTAATTATCATTCTGATTAACCACGATGTTCCAAAAGTTGTTTGTATAGCATCAAATGCTGATGTCTCTAATCGTAATGTTTGTACAGCCAGCATAGCAATGTTGGATGCAAATACTGCCATTAACCCAATACCAGTTAAAATCATGAATTTTCCATGATGAAAAAAATTTATTTTTTCAATATCTTTTCGAATTAGATTTTTATTTTGAGTTCCCCAAATTAACATTGAGGCAATAACTGAACCCAAAACTATAGTTTGTCCTACCAGACCCGGAAATCTAGCAGCAGCTTCTGGAAAAAATATAATTTCATAAATTGATTTTGGTGTTTCAATTGGGACATCAATTTTGACATTCCCTACCCCAAAAATAAAAGCATCATTAACCAAATGACCATCAACTTTGGAAAGAACTTTACTTGTTACCGTATAAACTCCACCCTCAAGTGAGGGAGTTGAAACAATCAGCGAATTTTCTCCTTGATAATATTTGGAATCTTTGTTATCTATTTGATTACCATTATTGTCAAAAACTTTCAAAGAGCTAAAATCTAACTCAATGGGCTCCGAAAAAATCACTGTTATTTCGGTTATTCCAATTGGTGCATTTGTTGCAGAGCTGGGACTTGTTTCTTCTGTAAATGGATGTGCTGCAGCAAAAGGTATTGAAATTGATAAAACTAACAAAGAAATAATCAAGAGTTTTCTCATTTAATCTTCAGTTTATTACTGATAATTTAAACAGTTTTCATTTAGTTTGAAGTTTGTACCAATTCACGTAAAGATAATAACACATCATTGTAGAATTATAGATATGAAAGTTGTTACTTTTAGTTTTATTGCCTTATTGCTCTCCTCAGGATTAGTATCACACGCTTTTGCTCACACCACAATAGAAGTTGAACCATATGAAATTGAAGTTGGTTGGGGAGTTGAACCACCAGTTGTGGGATTTAGAAACAACTTTGTTTTTGATATTAGTGAACCTGGAGAGACTGCTGGATTAAAAGTTGGAATTAAAAATGCATTTAAAAATATTGAGGCCAACGCAAAATTTGGGGGTGTAACTAAAGTTTTAGATATTGGTTCTGATCCGCGACCAGGACACTACTTTTCTAACGTGATTCCAACAAAAACAGGCTCATTTTCAATCCAACTTAAGGGAGAAATTAATGGAGTATCAATTGATGTAGATATTCCCGTTGAAGATGTAGAATCAACTGCAGTATTGGACTTTCCACCAACTAGTGGTTCATCATCTGATCAAGATGTAACAGCTCTAAAAAGCGCAGTATCTTCGCTTCAACAAGATGTTTCTTCATTAAAGTCAGGTCAAGGAATTGAAGTATCATCTGATGGTGCTGCATACGACTTTGCAATACTAGGATTATCAATTGCAGCAGCTGCAATCATCTTGGCAATAATTGCTTTAGTAAAAAGAAAATAAAAAAAGGATGTATTCCTAAAATCTTGGAATCACTCTAGATTTTGCAGTTACTGCGATGATGCTTATGATTGCAACAGATAGTACCATCATTGCGACTGTTCCAAATTCCGGAACAACTTTAGCAGTTGCTACTGAACCTGTTGGACCAGTCCAGTCTTGATTAGCACCTGGAAATCCAATGCCTAGAGAAACTATATCAATGTCAATGGGACTTTCTTCTGAACCAACTGCATCTATTTGATGAGTTGCTGTGTGTTCCATTGCATGTGATGATTCCTCAAAGATTACTTCATCGTTTTGTGTTGCAGTGATTACATAGTTGACATGAAGTTCGCTGAAGTCAATATCAACCTGAGTTCCACCTTTTACAGCAGAGTCAGTTACTGCTACCATTAGTTCTCCCCCGTCATCAGTATTATCTTCGCCTTCTGCTTGAACAGTTACAATTCCCATCATCCAAGGGTGAACCATACAAAAGTATGGGTATTCACCTTCTGCTTCAAATGTATGTGAGAAAGTTGTACCTGCCATAAACAAACTGCTGTCAAAGACACCAGATGGTCCATCTGCGGCACTTCCACCAGTAACGGTATGAGCTGCAGAGTCATCATTTGACCATGTTACTACACCGCCAACATCTACTGTTACTTCATAGGGTAGGAAACATTCGTTTGTTGTTTCACATCCTGGAACAGATGTTCCTTGTGGAGTGCTAACACTTGCAGTTGCGTGATCTGCAAATGCTGGACTTGTAACCATACCGGCTACAATAGCAAATAATACGAAGAAGGAGCCTATAGCTATAGTCTTCATTACATGGAACAATTGTTGGGATCCATAAAAACCTCTCTTGAATTTCCAAAATTTGTATCTAATTTTTCCTAAATTGGTACACCTTTAGAATTCCAAACACTGGAAGACCTGCATACATTCCAATATTTGCCAAAATCAAAGAAATACCATACCCTAACATCTCTTGCTCTGAGTCAATATCTAAATGATTTAGAATAGACAATGATGTTAACAATGGAGTAATTGCTACTTTCACACCCTCTTTGACGATTGGATTTTCTCTTTCCAAGTCTGCAATTGTAGGTGAGAATGAATAATAGAATTCATTAAATGTTGTCATAAAAGAAATTCCTGATTTTGTTTGAAGAATTGTATTGTCTCTTAGTTCTCTGAGTTGTTGAACTTGGGGGGCTAATTCTGAATCATAGGCTGCAGTCGCAATTAAACATCCACCACCATTATCATTTACTTGAGGAGGGGTGTCAGGTTGTGCACTAGCCTCTCCCACTATCACATCAAACGAAACTTTCTCAGCTGGAATGGGTTGAAATAAAATCCCCTCAATTTCAAATTCTAAATTATACACACCATCATCTTGAAATTCGTACTTTAAATTATCTAATGAGCCCTTAGAAGTATGACTAAGCTGCGTTGGTCCCCAAATGGTTTCACTATCTTTCGAAATTGAAAATTTCCAGTCGATATGCTCTTGTATTTTTTGTGTTTGAGGATTAATGAAATCAGTTTTCAACGTAGTTAATTGATCTAGAATAATTTCATCATATGATAATTTCACCTCTAAAGTTCCTTTTTCAGTCGGTAAAGTTTGTGAATTGGTTTGAGCAAAGGCTGGTGTAAGTATAAGAGAAATTAGTAATAATCCAACTAGAAACTTCATAGGATCTCTCCTTAGTCACCATAAATAAAAATTACACCAAAAATCAATTCAAGAAATTTACCTAGATGATAATTCTATGCCATCTTTAAATATGGAATTCTTACATGATCATTGTTGTCTAGCAGGTTTTCATTTGTTTTAGCTATAGTTGGAGTACTTGCAATTTCCGCTTTTACTCCAAATGTCTTTGGACATGGACTTGGTGGTGATCAAGCAGAACCACTTACTTTTGGGGATATGAAAGTAACTGTTCGTACCGAATTAACTCCTTCTGATATTACCGTAGGTGACATTGACGATATAAACATGAAAATTCGTTTTTTTGACACATTAACAGATATCACTCTTGAGAAAGTAACATACAGATTAGAGATATGGCAAGCTGGTGAACTTTTAGCTAGAAACCTGTTTTATGATACGGATGGAGAATTAAATGTACAAATTAAACCCAAGGAGAATTGTAATGAAGTAGATTTATGGCGATGCACAATTTATGGCGGCTCTGAACATGGCAGTGCCCCCGGTGCTCTATACGTGCAAGGTGGAGGTAGACCATCAATATCTGGTCCAATTTTTGTCCAAGGAGGACTATACAATATTAGAGTGGATATAGAAGGCGCAACAAGTCCTAGAACTGTTTTGGCTACTTTATTGAGCTATGACACTTTTGTTAGTATTGCACAACAACAAAACTTTCTTATCCAAACTGCAAATGCAGAAGAGATTCCAGTAATTGTAAAGACTTACTATGACGAGGTAGATAACTTTGAATTTGACAACTCTGATAATTCTATTTATTTTGATATGCCTTTTGATTGGAGTCCAGACTATGTTAATTTGGTACAAGTAGTACACGAAGAAGTCAGAGTTCCAAAAGACTTTGCACCATATGCAGAAGGAAAACAATTCAAAGGATATGTCAATGGAGTTGAAATTGATCAAAGAGCTCTTCTAAATGATCCATACTCATATGAGGATACAAATATTGTACATTTTCTAATTACCAATAAGGAATTAACAAAGATCAATGATGTTTTAGGATCTGAAAATCAAGATAGTAAAATTATGAAATTAAAACTTGTCCCGCAGGATGAGGTGTCAAAAACATCCACTGAATTTTATCTAGTTGATACTACAAACTTTGAAAAAGTTCCAACTACTGTTAACGTTGCATGGGATGGAAGATATGGTGCGACAGATGAAGTCCCATTTGAAATAACTTTTTTTGATGCAAGTAGGAATCTAATCAAAGATGTAAGATATGCATATTCATTATTTGATGAAAATGATCAAGAAATAGAAAAAGATTCAGGTGATGATGCTAATAATCCTGGAATTGTTGCTATAGAAGGAATTGATATTCCACAAATCTACGTTCCATCTGAGGGTCAATACAGACTTGATATCATAGTGTATGGAACAGGTCTTGCCTATGATCCAACGTATTCAGGAATAGGCTCTGCGATAATCGAAATTGGACCTAGTTTACCAAAAGATTCTACCCTACCCCCTATAGTTATAGATCCAATTGATCTTAATCCACCAACTGCAATTCCAACGTGGATTAAAAATAACGCAGGATGGTGGGCAAATGGTGACATTGATGATAATTCCTTTGTTCAAGGAATACAATATCTAATCAAAGAAGGAATCATGAAGATTCCACCAACTACTCAAGGTTCAGAGTCAGGTGGAAATGAGATTCCAGAGTGGATTAAAAACAATGCTGGATGGTGGGCAGAGGGATCTATTGGTGATTCAGACTTTGTTCAAGGTATTCAGTTCCTAATCAAAGAAGGAATAATGAGTATAGGATCATAGACTTTTAAATAAATTCAGTTTAGTGATAATAATGAAAGACATCAATGATATCATGCCAAAAATTCCAAACATGAGATGGGGTGCCTTGATGAACAGAGCTCCATCTAATGATAAAGTAAAGGAAATGAATAAAATTTTTCCAGATAACGGAAAGTGGCATACGGTCTTTGAAGAAAAAGATAATGTAACTATTGATGGAAAACAAGTATGGAAAAAAGATCCAAACAAATGGACTTGAGAATAATTTAGTCTAGATTTTTAAATAGACAGTAAAGGGATCAAAATTACTCTTGGGAAAAAAATTCTACATTCTTGTAATCTTGCTATCATTTTCAATATTTGCCCCCATTACATTTGATGTTTTTGGACATGGATTAGGATCTGAAACATTTCCTCCTGTAAATTTGAATGGAAAACTAGTGACCTTAGAAGTATCTTCATCTTCAAATGATCCAAACAAAAATGATAATCAGCAAATTTCAATCTCTTTAATTGATTTTGATTCAAAGATTACTTTGAGAGATGTAACATTTTTAATTAAATCCGAACGAGGGAATCAGTTTCTATTTGAACAAGAGTTTAAGGCAGATAATGGATTTATAGTTTTTAATTTTATGTCTGAAGATACAGATTCCATTCAAATTGTAGAAGAGGAAGACGGAAATTTTTTTGGCTCATTGTTAGGACTTGATTCAAGAATGATTAACGTTAAAGGACCCAAACTAAGCGAAGGTGGGCTATACAAATTTGATATTAGTATTCTTACTGCTGATGGCTATTCCAAGAAACTAGATGAACCTCTAGTTTTCAAATCAGGAATTTCAATTGCTCAAATAAGAGATCATGAAATTAATGACCCAAATTTTGGAAAACAAATCATTCAATCCATCACCTATTATGATGAATTAAGTAATTTTCAATATAATCCAAATTTGAGAGAAATTTCATTTTCAATGCCATTTAATTGGAGTTTTGATAACATAAATCAAACATCAGTAGTACATGAAGAATTAGCTATTTCAAAATCATTTGGGGATTTGCTAGTTTCTGGATTTTCAATGTATATCAATAAAGTAAAACTCTCTGACAGTATTGTAACTATTGATGATTTTTTTTCTGAAAAAAGAATAATCCATTTTATTATCAATCAAAAGGAATTATGGAATACTTACAATCAAACTGATAATCAAGATGGAATGGATTTTCTCATCAAACCAAGCTCTGAGGAAATTCAACTAAGCTCTGTAACTGAAAATGGACAATTCCGAGTGCTTGTATTACTCGAGCCTGAAAACTTGAAATCAAATTCTAAAGCTAGCATTAATTTTAACATAATGGATGTTTTTCTCAAAAACAGACCTATCTCTGTAACATATGATTTTTCAATGACTACAATGGGAAAAACTATTCATCAACAAAGTGGTACTAGCACAGATTCTAAAGATCAATACAATACTATAGAGATTACAATTCCAAGCGATATTACCGGAATTGTATATCTTAATTTTAAAAATCTTGATGGAAATAATCTAGCAAGAATATCAATACCAGTAGTTATCGACAGAATTGGAAATCAAAATGGTGAAATCTCTATTCCTGAATGGATTCGAAGTAATGCTGGATGGTGGGCAGAAGGACAAATCGATGATACAACATTCATTCAAGGAATTGAATATTTAATTAAAAATGAAATTATATTAATCCCAAAAACACAACAGGAAATCTCTGATAATCAAGAGATTCCTTCTTGGATTAAAAACAATGCTGCTTGGTGGTCAGAAGGACAAATCGATGATAAAACATTCGTTCAAGGACTACAATATTTGATTCAACATGGAATTCTTCGTGTATAATTGATTTCCAATACAATAAATGCACCAGTCACTTTAAATCAGAAAAAATATTATTTCTATTGATTTGATTTATGTTTAAAAATCATCAGAGAAAAAAATTTTCTTATTTGAAAAAGGAATTATTGGTCCCGTCAAAAGAAATGACTGTACAGTCAAACTGGAGTATTCCATCTTTGTTCAAGACAACTGCAGCTTGGCGGTATGAGGATAAAATTTCTGTTGGTGATTTTCTATATTCTATTGAAAACCTTGTTGCAAGAGAAATTATTGTAATTTAGTCTCACTTGACTAAAATAGATATTGCCAAAGAATAATGTTATTATACAATTTTTTATCAAACCTTATCATCTAATGTTACCAATAAGAGATGAAAATCCCCATCCTCGAGGGTTCAAACCAATAGTAACTTATGCATTAATTACAGTCAACGTAATCGTATTTTTTATCGAAGTAGCTTATACGGGACAAATTATTGATTTTACAAACGAAAAGGCATTTTCATTTTTTTACGAATGGGGAGCAGTTCCAAATTGTATTACAGGTGCAACTGAATCAATATTTCAAACTGAGACAGGATCAGCTAGTATTGCATGCCCTACTGAGTCCTATGTTACGCTTCTAAGTTCTACCTTTTTGCATGGGGGTGCTATGCATCTTGGTGGTAACATGTTATTTTTGTGGATATTTGGTGATAACATTGAACAAAAATTTGGAAAAATTAAATTTCTTGGAATTTATCTCCTATGGGGAATCCTTGCAGGTTTAGTACATATTTTAGGTGATCCGAACAGTATTACTCCTGCAGTTGGAGCATCAGGCGCCATATCGGGAGTGTTAGGTGCTTACTTGGTAATATTTCCAAAAGCAAGAATTCAGACATTTTTGATGTTGGGTTTCTTTTGGCGAATGATGCACATTCAGGCAAGATGGTTCTTACCATTTTGGTTCGTCTTTCAAAACTTACTTCCATTCTTCGTAGGAGGATTCGGTGTAGCAGGTGGTGGTGTGGCATATCTTGCCCACATTGGAGGTTTTATTGTTGGACTTGCATCAGGTTATCTATACAAAAAAACACATAGTTCTGATTTTACCTATGGTACTCGTTATGGGTATCGATCAGATAACTAACTCTAAAGAATAAATCAACGAAATTTTTTAGACAAACCATGCCTTTGATAACAGTATCAATGTATCCAGGAAGGTCTCAAGAACAAAAAGACGAATACGCAAAAGCAATTACAAAATCAGCAGTTGAGATTCTAAAAACAAAGGAGAATCATGTAATTGTAGTCTTTGAAGATAATCCAAAAGAAAATTGGTTTTTGGCAGGAAACCAACTTTAATTATTTTTTAAAAATATAAAGTACTGAAATATTTTACTTTTAGCATTAGAGATATACATGCAAAAATGATCAGGTGTTAATTTTTAGAATCACTTTAGTTATAACAAAAATGACAAATTAGATAATTGTACCAGCTAAAAATAAGACAAAATGAAAAACTTAGAGTCCTTGAGTACCTATTGCGTCTTCATTATTATGAATTTTATCAATATGCTTTGATAATTGTTCATTGTCCTCAAAGATTGATGAACAGTAAGGACATTTACTTTCTTGTGACATGAATATAATTACAATTTGAACTATTTATTACTAGTCCCATTGAATCAATAGTGATTTCTCTATCCTTTTATTCTCATGAGTAACTATAATTTCCATGAAGATTGCATTGGTTCAATTTAAGGCCTCAACTAATAAAGAAAAAAATCTAGAAAAAATAATTAATTACATTTCACTAGCTTCCAAAAACAAGGCAGTCCTTATTGCATTTCCAGAATTTATGATGTTTTACACAAATTCTTCTCAGACACCCAAACAATTAGCAAATCTAGCTGAAACAATTAAGGGTAATTTTGTAAATACGATTGCAAAGCAAGCAAAGGAAAATCACATTGAAATTATTGGTTCATTTTATGAACAAAGCCCTAAAAAAAACCGAGTATATGATACCTCATTTGTAATTGACAAGTCAGGCAAGGTAGTCTCAACTTATAGAAAAATTCATCTCTATGATGCACTAGGATTTAGAGAATCAGATAAAATGATATCAGGTTCAAAAATTTCAAAACCTGTCAAGACATCAATTGGAAAAGTAGGAATGATGATTTGCTATGACTTGAGATTTCCTGAAATATCAAGATCACTTGCAGCGTCAGGTTCTGAGATTTTAGTTGCACCCTCTGCTTGGGTAAAAGGCGACATGAAAGAAGAACATTGGTTAACCATAAACAAGACTCGAGCAATAGAGAATGGATGTTATGTTGTAGCACCTGACCAGGTAGGTAACATTTACTGTGGACGAAGTCTTGTAGTTGATCCATATGGAAAAATTTTACTTGATATGAAAAAGAAACAAGGAATTGGTTACGTTGATATAGATTTAAAAAAAATAAAACAAACTCGCAATGTACTTCCTTTGCTTAAAAATAGAAGAACAGATATTTATGCTAACTTGAAGGTTTAGGTTTTCTAGTTTTACAACCAAAGTTTGAACACTGTCTGGTCCATTTTTGTTTTCTTGAATAACGAAAAATTATCATAGGCCATTCACATCCGTCACATGATGCTTTAATGGCTCTAAGCTTTGCTTTTTGTAAAAGTGGAGATGATGCTTTGCATCCACCATAAAAATTTGAACAACCCATGAATCGTTTTTTGGTGGTCCTTGATCGAATTACCATTAACTGACCAATCTTGCACTCTGGACATGGGACCAAACCTTTCTTTGGAGTATTTGTTCCTAAAATAATATACTTTTTTTCTTTAGATGACCAGGAAAGAAATCCGTTACTATCAAAGTATTGTGCGATCTCTTTTTTGAAGATAGAGATTTTAGATTTTGTATACTTTACAGTATGTCTTTCTTTGTCCTTTATTTGGATAGTTTGAAGTGGTATTTTTTTTCGGGGCATTTTCTTTTACTGATTTTACTAAAACTATTTTTATAGGGAATATGGTCAGTCTTGTTAGTGGAAAAGGTTTGTGTTCTTGGTGCTGGGAGTACCAAATATGGAAAATTATCTGATAGTATAGCTGATATCACTGTTCAGGCATCAGTTTCAGCCATAGAAAGTGCCGGAATTGAACCAAAAGAAATCGGGGCAGCTTACATTTCAAATGTCTTCGGAATTGCAGACAAACAGGTACACATAGGACCTGTCTTGATGAGTAGATTGGGGATTCCAGATAAACCATCATTAACAATAGAGTCCGCATGTGGTAGTGGCTCTGTATCGTTTAGAGAGGCTTATGCAAATATTGCAGCAGGCTTTTATGATTGTCTTATTGCAACTGGTGTTGAAAAAGTAACTCATACTGGAACTGAATGGACAACGACTTACTTTGCATATTGTTCAGACTTTTTCTATGAAGGTCAAGCTGGTGCATCATTTCCTGGATTATTTGCATCAATGGCTCGAGCTTACTTGACAGAGTTTGATGCAACTGAAGAAGACTTTGCAAAAGTTGCAGTAAAGAATCACAATAATGGTTTTTTGAATCCTAAAGCTCACATGCAGAAGAAAATTACAATAGATGATGTAATGAATTCTCCAGTAGTTGCAAGTCCTCTAAAACTTTATGATTGTTGTCCCTTCTCTGATGGGGCAAGCTCTGTTATTCTTTGTTCTGAAAAGTTTGCAAAGGAACATGGTGGTGATTATATTGAAGTAATTGGTTCAGGTAGAGGTGGATCACCAGCAGCATTACAAGGGCGTGAACACTTGACAACTATTCCAAGTACCAAGATTGCATCTGAAGCAGCATATAAGATGGCAGGACTAACTGCCAAAGATATTGATTTTGCAGAAGTACATGATTGCTTTACAATTGCAGAAGTTGTGGATACCGAAGACTTGGGATTCTTTGAGAAAGGAAAAGGAGTTCAAGCTGTCCGTGAAGATAGAACAAGTTTAAATTCTGATATTTCAATTAATCCTTCTGGCGGTCTAAAATCAAAAGGACATCCAATTGGTGCTACTGGTATTGGACAAGTAGTAGAGGTATATGATCAATTAACAGGAAGAGCTGGAGCAAGAACTGTTAAAGATGCAAAAATTGGTTTAACTCATAACTTTGGTGCAACTGGAGCGAGTTGCGCTGTTCATATATTCCAGAGCGTGTAAAATGTCCGTTGAAGAGCAAGTTATTGAAAATGCTAAACAAGGAAAACTCCTAACTCACAAATGTACTAAATGTGGTTTTCTTCATTTATCAACAGCCTATTATTGCCTAAAATGCGGCAGCAAGGGATTTGAAGATGTCCTTTTAGAGGGTACAGGCACAATTGCTACCTATACAATAATCACAGTAGCACCGGCTGGCTTTGAAAAATATACCCCATATGCCTTTGTTGTAATGCTTTTGGATAATGCTAAATTAAGAATTTCAGGATTTATGGCAAATATAGCAACCCCGGCAGATCTTCCCGTAGGAATCAGGGCAAAAATTACAGGCTTTGACGAAAGGGGAATTATCATTGAAAAGCAGTAAAATAATTTAGTACAATTATAAAAAAAATTTATAATCGATTCTTAATTATTTTGAATTTCCTATGATTTCTATGTCCGTAGAAGTTACATGTGGAAAATGTGGTGAAAAGATAACCACCATGAAAATGCTCAAAGCTCTAAAAGATGTAATGAATCATTACAATGGGAAATGTCCTTCTTGTGGACAACGATTATCAACATCAGAATTTTCTCTTGATGTTCAAGAAAAATGATCTAATTTTTTTTAAAAAATGATCCTATTTGATCCAAAAGTGATCTAAATTTATTTGAAACTGATCTAATTTTTAAAAAAATGATCCCAACCTCAAAATTTGATCCAATTTTTTTAAAAAGCTTTTCAAGTCACAAGTCTTAATTACTCCTTTTCTTAGCCATGAATATGGATATGAGCGAAGAACTAGACGAACTAGACGAACTAGAAGAACCAAAAAAAGGCAGTATCCTTCAATCAACATCAAAGCGAGTCAGAATGATTTTCTCTGTTATGGCCAGTCCTAACAGGATCGATATCTTAAGAATTTTAAACTCCAAAGGTCCCTTGACCTACTCTGAACTAAAATCACTTGCTGGATTCAAATCAAAAAAAGAAAGTGGCAAATTTGCATACCATCTAAGAAAATTATTAAGACAATCACTTGTTGCATTAAATAAATCAGAACGACGTTACACTATTACAAATCTTGGAAAACTCGTTTTGAGTTTGGCAAGACAAATTGAAGAAAGATCAATTATAGAAAGTGGAAAAATGTACGTTAGAACATCTCATGAATCAATTGAGGAATTCAACTCTCACAAAATTATTCAATCTTTGGTTCGGGAAGGAAGTCTTCCATTAGAACTTGCTCAGAAAATTACTGAAGAAGTTGAAAATCGAATTTACAAATATCAAACAACCTATCTGACTGGTTCTTTGATACGAGAAATGGTCAACTCTGTACTATTAGAACACGGTCATGAGGAATATCGAAACAAACTTGCACGCCTAGGTCTGCCTGTTTATGATATTCAAGAGATGCTCTCTAATCTTGAGAATGTAGGAAATGGAGCTGATGACCTGTTATTTAATACCGGTCAGCAAGTATTTGCAGAACACCTTCTAACTAATGTGCTGCCAAAAGATGTTGCTGATTCACATCTTTCAGGAGATTTACACATTTCAAATCCTGGCATATGGTCAATGATTCCAGATACAATTTTCGTAAACGTAAAAGAACTCATCGATGAAGGAATTATTCTTGGTGGAAAATATCTTGACGTATCAAGAGTACCAGCCTCAAAATCAATTGATGATGTCGCATCTTCTTTATCCATAATCATTTCATTGCTATCAAAAGAAGCTTCACAAGAAATTGTTCTAGATGGAATTGTTTCATTGTTTGGAAAACACTCAAAGAACATCAATGATCTTGAACAAAAAATAACAAACGCCTTTGCTACAGCATCTACAACACCAAATTACAACACAAAAACTACTAATGTTTCAATTAGACTTGCTTTAGGATCTGATGCTAAAGTCACTAATGCAATAATAAATGCATATGAAAACTATACAAAAATAACACCTATCCCAAAGATTGGATTGATTATAGATTATTCAAAGGGAAAAATCACCGATGTTTCAGAACAAATAGCCAAAATAATTTCTATTGGAGGAAAAATAACATTTGCAAAAGATCAAATTTCAAGTTATGGAATTACAAATGGAACAACTAAAAATACCGGACCGCTTGCAATTAATTTGCAATCTGTTTCAATTAATCTTCCAAGACTTGCATTTGAATCAAACAAAGATGAAACTTACTTTAGAGCAAGACTTGCCCTACTTATGAAACCGGCATTATCATCTATGTCATTAAGAAAAAAAGATATCTCTGATCTTACTAGAAGAGGATTGAATCCTATTCTTGCAAAGAACACACAATACATGCAAAGAAGCTCAGTTTCACTTGTTATCAATCTTGTAGGTCTAAAAGAAGCCGTCTTTAACATCTTAGGTTTCAAAGACAACAAGGATGGAAGAGCTATACTCCATAAAGTATTAGAAACTGCAGTAGACGTTGGTGCCAAAAAAGGCAAGGAGATTGGCGATCCAGTCTACATATCCATGATTGAAACTGACGGATCAACACGATTTGCTACCCTTGATGGTGAAAAATATGGTAAGAACTCAGCCCTAAATGTAGTAGGCTCTGATTCTTATTCCCAAGGAATAATACTTGACGCAAATGAAGTTAACACCTATACTAACAAGAGTGAAGTAATCATAGAGTGCAACAAATTTTCAAAAATTCTAAATGGTGGTCTATCAATCATTTTACAAATTACTCCTGATGCTAATATAGCTGATATCAAAAAAGCAATAGAAAAAACTTCAGAGTTGACGAATTCCTTCAAACCCGTAAGAAGTGTTACAATTTGTGGTGAGTGTGGTTTTAAGGATGAACCATTTATTGACAAGTGTCCTAGATGTAAGTCACCTTACATTGTCTGAATTTCGTAATTTCAAAACTGCTTAGGATTATGCTACCAAAATTTTGACTATTTATACGATCGTCTCTAGGTTGAATAAGTTGTGCCGGTATGAACTTCATAGTACCGGTGTTAAAAAAATTGACAAGTAAAGGGGACAAGATCAAAATTTTTCGAGCACATAAGTTATATCCACATGTTTCCTACTCACGTGGGGATATTATAACATGGATAATTCACAAATAGAAAGTACGATCAATGAGATCCGTAAGCGCAGTGGCGTAGTTACGGCTTTCAATGAAGCTAAAATTTCAAATGCTATCTTTAAAGCATTAGCAGCCACATCTAAAGCCGATCGTGGACTTGCAGATCAACTGGCAAATAAAGTTGTGCAAAAATTAGTTGAGCAAGGTTTTACCAACATGAGAGCACCTAGTGTTGAGGATATTCAAGATATTGTAGAATCTACTCTTATTGATTGTGGTAACAGCGATATTGCAAAAGCATACATCGTCTACAGACACGAAAGAAGAAAATTAAGAGATGAAAAAATGAAGGTCTTAAATGCCAAGGCTTTGGATCCAGTCTCTAAGAAATTTGACTTAAACTGTCTTAGAGTTTTAGCATCTAGATATCTTTTCAGAAATGGAAAAAATGAGATTACTGAGTCACCTACCCAAATGTTTGAGAGAGTCGCAATTCTAGTAGGAGCAGGTGATATCCTATACGACACTCAAGTCTTTGAAAAATCAGGGAACAATACTCAAAATATCGAGGAAGCAAAAAGCTATCTTGAAAAACTAGACAACTTTGACTATAAATTCAAGATTGGAGATTACTTTCTTAACAAGTGGCATTTTCGATCACTGATAAATCACTACATCACACTTGCAACCGCAGGTCAGATGAAAGTAAGCTTTAAGGAATTAATCACCTTGATTGCAGCCAAGAAACTGGATTCTTATGCTGATAGAATCACTGAATACCTCGAATTAATGACATCTCAGGATTTTCTTCCAAATTCACCAACAATGATGAATGCCGGTGGTAGATTGGGACAACTCTCAGCATGTTTTGTCCTTGGAATGGAAGATGGAATGGAGCAAATCATGAAATCTACCTCTGATGCAGCACTAATTTTCAAATCTGGAGGCGGAGTTGGAATCAATTACTCTGATCTTCGAGAAGAAGGTGATATTGTCGCATCAACATCAGGTGTAGCCTCTGGACCGGTGTCTTTTATGAATATTATAAACACTGTCACTGAAGTTGTAAAGCAAGGTGGAAAGAGAAGAGGTGCAAACATGGGAATCATTGAATCATGGCACCCAGATGTCGAAAAATTCATCACAAATAAGACACAACCTGGAGTTCTTGAGAACTTTAATGTCAGTGTTGGAATTTGGGAAGACTTTTGGAATTCTCTTGTAAATACCGAAGATGGCAACTACATGTTACGTAGTCCCAGAGATAAAAAACCAGTTAAAGAAATCAATGCACACCAGTTGATAGATTTGATAGCATTATCTGCCTGGAAGAGTGCAGAGCCTGGTTTGATCTTTTTTGATCAGATTAACAAATACAATGTATTTGCAAAAGCAAGACAAGCTCCATTAAGGGCAACTAATCCATGTGGTGAACAAAGCCTTTACCCTTACGAATCATGCAACTTAGGTTCTATCAATCTGGTAAATCTTGTAAAAAGAAAAGCAGATGGAGAATATGAATTTGATTGGCAAAGATACGAAGAAACAATTAGAAAGACAACAAGATTCTTGGATAACATTATTGATGTCAATAATTATCCTGTACCTGAGATTACTGTTGCATCAAAAGAATCTCGTAGAATTGGATTAGGTGTAATGGGTGTTGCAGATCTATTATACAAATTAAAGATTCCATACAATTCCCCTGAAGGATATGAACTTCAATCAAAACTATCTGAAGCTCTAACATACTATTCTATGGAGGAAAGTGTTGCACTTGCAAAGTCTCGTGGAGAATTCCCACTATGCGCAAAAACTGAGTATCCAGATGGAAAGATTCCAGTTGCGGGTTACTATGAAAAACCAAAAGAGTCACACTCCTATGAATGGGATGCCTTAATTGAGAAAATCCAAAAGTACGGAATTAGAAATGTATTGACAACAACGGTGGCACCAACAGGAACCCTATCAATGATTGCAGACTGTTCAAACGGAATGGAGCCAGCATTTGCACTTGTGTTTGAAAAGAGAGTAACTGTAGGTAGATTCTTTTACACCAACAAAATAGTCGAGCAAACTCTCAAAGACCATGGATTGTATAGTGATGAACTTCTAGCAAAGATTGCAGATAATTATGGTTCTTTGAAGGGACTAGAAGAAATTCCACAATGGATGCAAGATGTTTTTGTTACAGCAATGGATATCCATTGGGCAGATCATCTCATGGCACAAGCTGTTTGGCAAGACTGGATTGGAAATGCTATTGCAAAGACAATCAACATGCCATATGACGTTACTGTAGAAGACGTAAAGTCAGCATATTTGTTGGCTCACGAACTGGGACTAAAGGGAATTACAGTATATCGTGATGGCTCTAGACATAAACAAGTACTTCACATGACAAGTGAAAATGCAAAAAAAACATTTGATGTGACTCCAAGTCAGCACATTACACAATATGTGAGTGACAATATTACAAATCCATATGTCAGAACTCATGTAAATGCATCATTAGAAATCAAAGTTCATGATGAGGAAATCTCAGCGGAGCCACAAAGACCTGAGGAAGTCTCAGAAGATAGGCTATGTCCTACATGTAAGAACAATCTGGTCTTTGTAGAGGGTTGTAGTATCTGCATTGAATGTGGATACAGTGGCTGTATTTCTGGATAGATAACACAATCACAACTTTTTTACTTTCTTTTCTTTTTCAATTAATATGGATAAAAAAATTCTTGGTGTAATTGTAGGAATTGTAGTTGTTGCAGTAGCAGCTATAGGTTTGTCTTTGGCTAATCTTGAAATTATTACTCCTCAGAATTCAAATGAAGAAATTGGCCTTGTAATTAATTCACCTAGTCAGTCTGTATCACTAAAACAAGTTGATGAAATATTTTCAGATGCATCATCAACTGGAATAGGTAGAAGCAACGTGTACCTATTTTGGAATATTATTGAACCTGTGCGAGGAGAATTTGATTGGAGTCAATCAGATGTTATGATGGGATTAAATGAAAAAAATCATTTCAAAGTAACGCTCTTTTTT
>DATKYM010000080.1:0-4692 GCA_035528495.1 Nitrosopumilaceae archaeon | reverse complement strand
AAAACAAAAACATGTAAAGGTTTTATCTTGAAGATGATTCTTTTTTCGTTTTCACGTTTGAAAGGATATCTAGAAAGTTTAAGATATTTTTGAGTTAGTTTGTTTGCATGAACATACTCATAATCTGGAATAACTTCAATTACTTTTCCTCTTATTGTAGTCATGTCAAGAGGATTGTCTTTTGAAACAACAGATACTGCAACGCGGGGGTCGCGTAAAATATTTTTGTGTTTGGTTCTACCTTCTGCAGTATTTACCAGAATGTATCCCTCATCATAGTTTGCCCATACAGGAGATAGTTGAGGAGAACCGTCTTTCATTAGAGTGGCAATAAAAACGAGGTTTTGATCTTGAAATAATTTTACAGCTTTTTCATCCATGTAATTTATGAAAAGTCATACTAGATAATTATTACACCATGTCAAAAAAATGGAATAATCATGTGGAATTATTATTTTTGTGGTTTTTCCAATATATTGGTCATGGCTCTATTCATAATTTCCATAACCAAATACTGAGAATAGTCCACAGGATCTTTAGTTTTACTCTTTGTGGATTTTGTAGTTTTTGGAACTAATCCTTTTAAAATTTTCTCGATTTTCACCGATATGTTATCTATTACTTTAGAGTATTTTATGTCAAAATCATCAGGGGCTTTATATCCCAACAACTTTGTTGATGTGCTGTAAAATTTTGTGATTGCACCACGAGATTCTTCAATTTTTACGATTTCCACCAATCCTGAATTTTTTAGAATTTCCAAATGGTGTCTTACAGTGGTTAATGCTTTTTTATATCCTGTTTTTCTTAGTTCATTGCAAATTTGATCTGCTGACAATGAATGGAGATATAAAATTTCCATTATTTTTGCACGTAAAGGGTCTTCAATTGCACGTGCATGCTCTATACTGGTAGTAACAATACGATTTACTTTGATTTGTTTTTCTAATAATGTAGACATGTAAATAATGTCTCTAATAATGATCTAAAAGATCCTTGTATCATATTTTTTTGTCTAATCGCATTAACTTTTACCCACTATTAGAATTTTCAAAGAGGTGTTATTATTATAGTGTCTATACTATAACTTTGATAATAATATTATGATTATTGATGTAGTACAATGAATGTAGTAGCGTCAGCATTATTATTGTAACAGTACTAAAAATAGTAAAAAAGATAAAAAATCAACCATTTGAAAAACACATGTCCTCAAATACATCAAATCACCGTATTGAGAGGATCTCAGATGCTCGTCTTAAAATGAAATTCGAGTGGAAGGATATCTAATAGTCAACATTGTGAAGAAAAATCAAACTAAAGAGAACTACCAGTTACCCGTTCAAAAGCTGTGGTGTAACGCTCAGTCATTTTTTGTATTATATCCTCAGGGATCGTAGGGGCAACAGGTTCTCTTCTTTCATTTCTCGCATCATCAAATTGTTTTTGGTATCCATTTGCAGTCAACCAATCCCGCAGTAATTGTTTGTCGTATGCATCTTGAATTTTTCCTATCACATAGGAATCTTTTGGCCACAACCTGCATTCATCAGGTCCAATAGAATCACCCAAAGTGATATCTCCATTTAAAATACCAAACTCTAATTTCAAATCAGCTAAAATAAAACCTGCCTTACTAGCAATTTCTGCCATCTTTTTGTAAATATCAATAGATGTTTTTTCGAGCCAAAGGTATTGTTCTTCGGTGACTAGTTTCATTTCAATTGCTTTGGTTTTATCAATTGCGATATCATGTTCAGATTTTGTTGTAGGATCAAAAATTGGTTTAGGTAATTTTGCAGCAAGTGTTGTATCAATTTCGTCAGGAAGTTGAATTTTTTTTTGCTCCCATCTACCCACAAGACTACCGTAAAAATATCCTCGAACCACACATTCAATTGGAATCATATCCATTTTTTTTACAAGTATTTCAGTATCGGATAGTCTTTTGATAAAGTGGTTATCTATGGGTAATTCGTTGAACCAAAATTCAGCAAATTTGCACAAAACTTCTCCTTTTTTAGGGATACTTTGTTTGAATTTTACATCAAACGCAGAGACTCGGTCAGAGAATTTGAAAATCAGGGTATTTTCATCATTTTCATATAGGTCTTTTACTTTGCCAGATGTAAGAAATTTCATTAAATTTCCTCAAAACATATACGATTTAACTGCTCGGAAGTTTTAGGACCCCATCATTCCAACCATCTTGGGAGGTGCTCTGTATGCCTTGCTCACAAAAATTTCATTATCTGCGCTAACCATCACATACTCCATGGAATTTTCTGAAGGTGGTGAAAGTAAAATCTTATCTCCTGGTTCTAGAATTTTAAGATCCAGTGTATCACCATCTCCAAAGTTAACATGAATATTAGTAATTGGTTTTAGGCCAGTGTTTTGAATTGTCACCCGCCCAATATCAAACAAATTTTGTTTGTCAATTATTGGATCCACAAAAATATCATAATCCTGAATAGGTATTGACATTTTCACAATGTTTGAACCAAAAAAGACAGCCATTATTCCCATGCCTGCAACCATTAAGATAATTAACAATGTGTATTTTTTCACAAGAGATCTTTGGTGGCGCTCATAATTAAAAATATGCGGGCCATATTATTTTGGGAAAGCCTTAGACTAATGATTGTACTTGCAGATTACCACCTGATTGTATGAAAACACCACCACCTGATTGGATGGTGAGATTATTTCCAGGAGTTATAGTAACACTTAGTCCATTTGGAATTGTTAGTACTACACCATTTTGTACTGTAACATTTCCAACAGTATGAGAAGAAGTGATAGTTTTAGATGATGTGATTACATTTTCAGTATCCAAGGAATCAGGTATTCCATCAGAGTCAAGATCATTTAATGTTGAGGCTAGGAATACTTGGACACGATGGTTACTAGTATCTGCCACAATTATTCTATCTGTTGAATCTGCGCCAAGGCCTCCTGGATTATTAAACATACCATTGGCAGAGCCCTCACTACCGAAACTCTGTATGTGAGAACCGGATGAATCAAAGACTTGTACACGGTCATTATTAGTATCTGCCACAAGAATTCTATCTAATGACTTTACTGCGATACCTGTTGGATTGCTAAATTGACCGTTGATAGAACCTTGACTGCCAAACTGTGATTGGTATACTCCTGCAGAGTTGAATATTTGTATGCGGTGATTGTTAGAATCTGCAACAATTATCCTATCTGTTGAATCAGCCGTAATGCCTGAAGGGAGACTAAATTGACCAATACCAGAACCAAAACTACCGAATTGTGACAGGTACACTCCTGCAGAGTTGAATACTTGAACTCGGTTGTTGCCAGTATCTGCTACTAGTATCTTGTTTGCAAAACCAACTGCAATACCAGAAGGAAAACTAAATTCACCATTACCAGAGCCGGAACTGCCAAACTGTGATTGGTACACTCCTGCAGAGTTGAATATTTGTATGCGGTGATTGTTAGAATCTACAACGAGTATTCTACCTGTGGAGTCAACTGCAATATCTGAAGGGGTGTTAAATTGACCGTTGCCAGAACCTGCACTACCGAATTGTGATTGGTGCACTCCTGCAGAGTTGAATGTTTGTATGCGATTATTCAAAGTATCTGCAACAAGTATTCTACCTGTGGAATCAACTGCAATATCTGAAGGGTTGTTAAATTGACCGTTGATAGGTCCTGAACTGCCAAAACTCTGTGTATGAGGACCTACAGCATCCTCATCGATTATTGTGCCAATCCCTTGAGCGTCAAGAATGGTACATTCAATACAATTGGATAAATCAACATTAAATGTTTCATTTGACTCCAAGGCAACATCACCAACTACAGGTACGGTGACAGTTTGGGTTAATGAGCCCATATGTCCAAAGTTTATTGTTGTTAATGAGAACGGAGTAAAGTCAGAGGGAGATGTTGCAGTGTTGTCTGCTGTTAGGAATTGTACAGAAGGCGTGCCTATATTACTAGAACGAGTAACATCAAATGCAAAGTTAGAAGTTCCGGAGTTTCCTTCAACTTGAGTTACATCATTTATTGTAATAGTTGGAAAATCATCATTATCTATTGTACCCACTCCTTGTGGAACAATAATGTTACATCCAACACAGTTTGATAGATTGACATTAAATGTCTCATCTAGTTCTATTGTAGAATCAGTAACTATAGGGACAGTTACCGTCTTTGTTAGCACACCGCCATTCACAAAGTCCAAGATAGCCAATGGTTGTGCAGCGTAATCATCAGGTGAACTTGCAGAAACATCTGCTGTTTGATAATCTACAGACATGGCACCAACATTGCTAGTGCGATTTACATTAAATACAAAGTTAGTAGAGCCACCAGTTCCTTCGGCTAGAGTTACATTAGTTATTGAAACATCTGGAAAGTCATCATTTTGTATGGTACCTACTCCTTGTGGAACAGTAATGTTACAATCATCACAGTTTGATAGATTGACATTAAATGTCTCATCTAGTTCTATTGTAGAATCAGCAACTATAGGGACAGTTACTGTTTTTGTTAACACACCGCCATTTACAAAGTCCAAGGTAGCTAATGGTTGTTCAGTGTAATCATCAGGTGAAATTGCAGAAACATCTTCTGTTTGATAATCTACAGACATTGCACCAACATTGCTAGTGCGATTTACATTAAATACAAAATTAGTAGAACCTC
>DATKYM010000079.1:0-7593 GCA_035528495.1 Nitrosopumilaceae archaeon | reverse complement strand
GCATTATCAATGGTAACTAGTAAAATTTTATCGCCAGATAAAGGCATGGTCACTCGTCGCAGTTTTTCATAAACTGCCAATGTGTACAATCCCCTTCCAATCTCATCAAAATGTTTCATTCGAGATTTCCAAGCAGATGCTGCATGACGTAAAGTATCTTTGGTAGATTCTGGAGATAAGAAAAGATTAGCTCCCTCTCTGCTTTTTGATGCAATTAGATTGCCATCTAAATCACTTATTGCTACAAATCTGATGTTATCATCTAGGGCTAAAATACGCTCAATTTGACTTTCATCAGACATCTATATCACCAATTGTGTATTCGCTCTAAAATTTAAAGATACATCTGATTCTCTAAATTGATTCAAGGTAATTATACAATTTTTTTCAAATCCTTCAAAATTAGACCAGACTAGAGAGAGCCCCTAGAAACGTAGTTAATCAATCACTGGTTGACCAAAATTTTGGGTTTTAAGTTGGGAAAAATGTTTTATGGGTAGAGAATTTGGAGGATTTATGGGATTATTCTCACGCAAAGAAGAGATTATCATTTCGAACATTTGCCCAAAATGCAACATGACTTTTTCAGATCCCCAAAGGACATTACGTCATATTGCCAAAGCACACCAACCAAAAAAGAAATTTGAATGCAATTCATGTGGGTCTTGAAATTAGGATTTTAAACAGAGTCAAGGTTGTTTAATCAGATATACCAGATCAATCTATCATTTTGGACGTTGTTTTTTAGTTTAGGATGAGGTCTGAATCATGATGCTAAAAGATTTAATCAATTTTCAAGTTATTAATTTCAAAAATAATTTCTAAATATCCAATCCCATATTAGTTTGAAATTTGAACACCTTTCCAAAAAGCAACGTATCCAGTTATCTTTTTGGCAAGAAAAGATGGTTTTGGATAAAACCAAGCACAATCCGGATTTATTTTATCATTTACGGTTACGGAAAAATAGTTAGCTTTTCCCTTCCAAATGCATCGTGTTGTGCTATTACTTTCGTGAAAAAATTCTTTTTTGATTGAATCGGGAGGAAAATAATAATTTCCTTCAATTTGTATTGTCATATCAGATTCGGCAATTATGACATCATTCCAAATAGCTTTCATTAATTTAAATCAATCAAAGTTAAATTAAAACAAATATCCAAATTACAAAAAAAATTAAAAGAGTATTGAAGATAATAATTTCTAATCTTGATTTTTATAATAAAGCTTGATGACCGAATCCACAACCGAATTGGTATTTGCATCTTTTTCGGTGCTAACTAAAAGTAAATTATCATCTCCAAGATAAAATGAAAATCGTTTAATCTTGTCGTATTCAGCCAAAGTGTAAATTGTTTTTCCTAGCCACTGGGACATTTCTTTTCGCGATTTCCAATCCATCACAGATAGATTGACTAGCTCATTTTCTCTTCGCTCTGAGAGTAGGTTTTCCACTCCATCTCGGATGCCCCCTCCAAGAGGTACGGCCCATTCATCATATACAGTTGCAAATCGGATTTTAGGATCAGATTCTAAAATTTGGTTACAAAAATTTGCGTAATCCATACTTTTTCTACTTCTTCTTAATTATTAGAGTTTTTTTAATCTCAAAAAATTTACCTGTTAAATTTTGAATAATCCTGCAAAATGCGCACAAAATTATGAGATCAGACTAGTCAATTCGTTGACTTTCAGAGATTTTCCAGCAGTGATCATATGTGAACAGGTCTGCTCCACCTAGTCTGTCAATCCATTTTGGAACAACCTCATCAGAACATTGTTGGGTAACTGTGTCTGCATAAATTTGGAATACTAGCCAAAGATTTTCAAACCCAACTTTCTGACCTATTTCCATAAAGTCTACTTCTAGATTTGCACTACCTGCATATTTTTGTACATCATCAAAATACTCTTTTTGAATTTTGACATCTTCGGGAGTTCCCAATCTATTTAGATGACCACCGATAAAAGTTTCAAAGTCATACTCTAAAATTTTATCATGAGCATAAAGGAAAAATGGAACATCCTCAGCCATCGCTAAATCTTTGAATGGTACCCATCCAGGAAATATAACGTCTACTACCATCAGGACTTTTTGTTGTGGGGCATAGATGAAAATATTTCCAGGAGCATGTATTGGTCCGTTATATTCTAATTCTAGTGTTTGATTTCCCACTTCTAATGTGTATTTATCCTCAAAAGTTACTGTAGGCACTGGTCGATTTGGATCATCTCTTAATTTTAATTTCTCTGCAGTCCATTTATGTGAGATAATTGTAGCATTTTCAGGGAACATACTTGCAGCTCCAATATGATCAATATGAGAATGGCTATAGATCACATGAGTGATTGGTTCATCGGTAACTTCTTCAATGGCCTTTAGATAATTTTGTCCGATTGATGGAGGGGCATCAACTACAATGACTCCTTCTCCTGTAACTAGAAACATTCCCTGATAAGCACCCTCAGTTATCCAGTAAAGATCGTCACTAATCTCTTCTACAAGGAAACCTTTGGAAAAGTCAATTTGAGGACCAATTGCAGACTCTGGAACAGGGGCTGCAGACACCATCTTTTCTGGATGCAAAGGTGTTGTGTCTACTTTTGATTCTATCGAGGTGATCTGGTCTACGGGTTCAGATATTCCTGATTTATACCAGCTCTCAGCTGTTGGAGGATTTAGACAAGCATATTTTTCCGCATTGACTCTATAAACTAGAACTTTTCCATCATTGCAGAATAGATCAGATTCCTCTCCAAGTGAGGATTGAATTGTAAATAGACTTGCAAAAAGTAAAGCAGAAAAAATTAGCGCGTATTTCATAATTTCGTTCTTTAATTGTACAACTTTAACGTTTACCAAGTCTGTAAATTAGCAAATTGGCTCTAATCTTACTTTGATATGTCTTCCATTACCATGAGCACGAATATCTTGACTTATCTCTAAAATTTTCCAATTCTTATGTTGCAAAATAATTTCAGAATCAGTTTTGTGTCCTTTTAGATGAGAAGGTAAATCCCCAAATCGTTCATATTTTACTATAGTCTTTTCTTCCCCCCTTATCCATTGCGTGAATTCAATTAACGTGGCTAAGAAAAAATCATCGTGCGTCATTTTCCTTTAAGTGATGAAAAATAATTTTTAACTTTTAGTAGGTGTTCAAAAAACAACAAAGTGAACGGGGTTTTTCCTATTTATTGGAAGATTATCTGGAAAAGATAGGAATAACTTTTCAATGACATCATGTTCATTGTGGTAATTAGATGTTTTCTTGCTGTTCAAATGATACACACAGAAGGTTATGATTTTGCCCAACAAAGTAATTTAATGAATGTTCTACACGTAGATGACTCTCCAGAAATATGTCAGCTTTATGCAGATATGTTATCTATGAAAAATCATAATTTAGAGAGCATAACTGATGGAAGGAAAGGATTAGAGCTTGCGTTGAAAAATGATTATGATTTGATTTTGCTTGATGTTTGCATGCCAGGGTATAGTGGGATGGAATTTATTCATGATTTAAAGGCCAAGAGGCCATCAGAGTTGAAAAAAATAATAATTGTAAGTGTATTGGAATTAAGCGAAAGTCACAAGAAAGAGCTTTTGAAGCTTGGAATTCATTCAGTTGAAGAAAAACCAGCGACCATACAAAAACTCGAAACAATAAAAAAAGATTTGATGTTAAGAAAGAAATGATTGGTTTAGGCGTAGTGTTTTTAAAAGTCTAGAGTGATTTCAAGGATTCTACATTAGTCAATGTATTTTTTTTCAGATTTATCCAACTTAGTTTCAACTTTTCTTATTACTTTGTATAATTTATGAAGATTTGAGGAAATCAAGTCAGATGGAAAAAACAAGTAACCATATCCTTCTCCTTTTCTAACAATAAAGCTATTACTTTCTAAAACTTTGATGTTGTGTTGAATTGTTTTGTAATCTAGTTTTAATTTTTTTGAAATCTCTAGTGTATTCATTGGGTCTTCAGTAATTGCACAAATAATTCGCATTCTGGTATATCTACCACTCATTCCAGTAAAAACTGAAGAAAATAACTCATCAACATATTTGTTGATTTGTATGTCTTCAAAATTTTGAACATTTTTTTCTTACACAGAGAATTAAATGTCATGGTAAGTATTGGGCAATTCGATTAATTAATTTGGTTCGTATTTAGGGTAATAGAATGATTTTCTTAAATGTTAGAATCATATGTTTATAAAAAATAAAAAAAGATTTTCCCTATTGGAAGGGATCTATGAATGGACAGTTGACTATATGATCTGAATCCATTGGTCTTGCAAGTCCTACTGAAATCAATCCAGCCTTTTGGTAGGCATCAATATCAGATTTGTTCTCAAGTATGGATGCATTATCAGGATTTTCCCAGCCAATCATGAATATTCTCCACATTGGTGAATAGTTTACATCACCTGGGGCTCCTGCTGCGATTCCTGGTTGGAATCCCATAGGACCAGAACCTGTGATTCCGTTACCAAATTGGAACAAATCAACTGCTGCAGAGTTTGCAATCAGACTAGCTGATGTAGGTGTACTCAACACGCCCATCATTTCTGCTGGAGCGCTAGGAGTAGCATCAGTTACAATGTAATAGATTGTTCTACCATCCGGACCCCAACCTCTGTGAGCTATGAACGTTACAGTCATCTCGTCTGTATCAATGTCAAGAATTTGTCCACCCCCATATGGAGTATCATCGGCCAAAGTCTTGTCTTCTTTTACCATCATCTGACCTTCAGGCCAAACAATTTGTGGCATGTTTAAGACTACTTTAACTGCAGTTAGTGTAACTTCGTCTGCATCCGCTGCTGCCATTATATTTGCTTCAGAATCAAGTGTTCTTGGTTGAACAGAATCACTCCATGTAACATGTACATGTGAAGTCAGTGCACTGTAGGTTTCTGGCTGAGCTGGTGTATTGGTAAAGACTTCACCTTGAAAACCATGAACACCATCGCCTATCACTCCATTTGTAAACATGAATGTTTTTGAGAGTGCAGTTTCTGGTGCATTTGCCAATAGAGGTGCAAGTTCAACTTGCCATTCTTGGTTTTTTGTAATGATTTCTGCATGTGTAGGATCACTTGAATCAGTTATGATATAGTAAACGGATTCACCATTATAGAATCCTTGATGCATAGGAATTGTTGCAGGGACATTTGCTCTGGATAATGCAAGTGTAGATCCGGCAGGTATCATTTCTTCCCCTTCATGAACCATAACATTATCATTAGAGTTTACGATAGTTCCCCAACCTCTAGATTCTACTAGATTAGCAGAAGATTCATGCAAACAAGCATGATTTCCAGAACTAGCTTTTTTCACCAGAACATCACCATCACTACATGTGACCATATCAATTGCAAATGATTCTGAGATAATACTTGGAGAAACAAATACCATCAACAATGGAATCATTGCTGCAATAGTCCATTTTTTTGTAAAATTGGATGTCATCAATAGCAAAATATACAAATACTATAAATTATTTTCACCAATTTTTCAGTTAGAAAAAAATTTTTTCTATTTTACCAGATCTAGGATTTTTCTAGCAGTAATATCAATATCCACACCAGATTCTGTAGAGACAAAAAGTACCTTATCATCAACTAGGAATGTCATAGTAACAACTTTGGATCGTCTGGCAGCAGCATATTCAACTGGTCCTAAATTTTCATCAAAATCCTGTCTTGTTCTAATTCTCAAAACTGCCTCTATGAACATTTTTTTCCTTTCATCGTCATTTTTTAGAGGCTCTACATCTTCTCGAAACTTTCCTGCAATTTGATTTCCCATAAAGTCTAAAAATCCAGCAAACCTAATTTCAGGTTCCTTTGTCAATAGATCACATTTTTGCTGATAGGATTGTTTTTCTGAAGACATGTTTTACAATCTTAAAGTTTGAGATAAATATGAACTATTGATTTTCATTATTGAGATTATATATATAGAGTTTTTAAAAAATATATTATTTTTCAGTCTGTACTAGATGGGGTAATTTCTTTTGGATGTACATCATTCCAATCATTCCAGAAATTGCCCCAGGAATAATCGTCATTAACCAAAAATTTGCAATTAACTCAGAAGAAGAATGTATAACATCATATGAAAAAACATTACTAGAAACGTAAAATTCCAAAAAAGTCATCGCCAACATTGGAAAACTCAACATGAAAAACATTGAACCAAGAATGGCACCAGAGATTTTAATTGAATGGTCTTGGAGAAATTTTGATTTTGGTTTTTTATTTATTATATAATCTGCAAGTACTGCACTAATCATTGGTGCTGCAAACCAAGGAAGATAAAACAAAAGTGTTTCAGATGTAAAGATGTTAGAAGTAATATTCATTAAAAGAAATACTAGTGTAGCTATACTTGCTGCACCAAATCTATTGCTAGTTTTTGATACAGACCAAAAAACAAGAGAAAATGAGAATGGAAGTAATACAACTCCAAGAACTAGAGCAACATATGGATTCGGATTAAAATTGTGTGTGTCTCCTTGTGAGATAGGCAACACAAAGAAAAAGATTAACCACATTATGCTAAACCAAAAAATTCCAAATGAAATTGGCACAATACTTTCTAGAAATTTATTTTTTTGATCAAACTCTGAGCGAATTCTTGCAAAGCCAATGGTGGCGCCAACTGAGACCATAATAATTCCAAGGGCCAATGCTAGATGAGTTGGACTGAGTAAACCATCTATTCCAAATAACTCATGCCAGTAAAAATCTCCAGGTCCGGCTATTATTTGCATTAATGCTCCAATAACTATTATTTTGGTACCAAAAACAAATGGTCGTCCTCTGACTTGTGTTTTAGTTAAAATTAGAACTAAACCAAGTATTGAACCAATTAGGCTTATTCCCACGCCTGTATACAACATCATGTGTGAGGGCGTAAAAAATGTCTCAGGAGTTCTAAGTAAATGAGAGGTAATATCCCAACTTGCCCCCCACATTGAGAGACTAACTCCTGCTAAACATATGAAAAATGAAGTAAGAAATAGATTCCTAGTTTTAAAAGTCAAATTAGTTTTTGAGGTTTTCAATTATTCTTATTGTATTTTTGATACTCATAAATCCTTTTTATTTTTCAGTCATGAGAATATTCAGACTCGGAATTAAATTATAAAAGATTGGGCAATTTTGCCCAATCCTAGGACGCGAGACCAACTAGTAGATAAACGAATGACAGTTCTACTAACGGTTAAATCACAAAAATTTTTGTGAGTTTTTATTTAAAAGATTCTCGTAGAAATTATCAGTATGAATGATCAGTATCCCCTAAATACTGTTTTGTATAACCAGTTGTAATTGAAGCTGTCACCAAAAAACTGATCGTTTTTGGTCTTAAGATTCAATGTTTTTAAAAATAATATTTTTTCTTCCTTTTCATAATGTGTAGGTTCACTTAATGTGGTTTTAATTAATAGTAAAACAATGTAAACTATATTTTTCCAATTATCTATCTTTGATGTTTTGAAGTGTTAACGAATTTATCGACTATCAGAAAAACAAGTTATCCTAAATATTTTCAAAGTTATTTTAGTTCTCATGGTAAAC
>DATKYM010000078.1:0-8286 GCA_035528495.1 Nitrosopumilaceae archaeon | reverse complement strand
AGATAATCTAAAGGGCTCGGAGGGCTTCGATCCCTCGACCTAGCGGTTCGAAGCCGCTCGCACTATCCAGACTGTGCAACGAGTCCAAACAATTAAGAATTTAACAGGCCTAAATATCTGTCTAGACACTTTGAAGGTTTCTAAAAAAGTGGTAGGGGTAGAGTATGCAATACGAGATATCGTACTTGCTGCAAGAAAGGTTGAGCAGCGTGGAATGAAAGTTGACTATCTTAACATAGGTGATCCTGTACAGTTTGGTTTTCAACCACCTGATAATGTTAAAGAAGCCTTGATCAATGCAATAAAAAATGGAAACAATTTTTATTCTTCATCTGAAGGACTACTAGAACTAAGAGAAGAAATTGCAAAAAAAGAAAACGCCAAAGGACTTTCCATTTCTTCTGATGATATTTTAATTACAAATGGTGTTTCTGAAGGACTTGACATGGTTATATCATCAATAGTAGAAGAAGGTGATGAAGTTCTCTTACCTGGACCATATTATCCACCCTATGCCTCATATGTAAGACTACACGGAGGAATACCCGTTGAATTTGCAGTTGATTTGATAAATTCTACTCCTGATATTGAAGATATTAAATCAAAGATTACTCCAAAGACTGTTGCAATCTGTTTGATTAGTCCCAATAATCCAACTGGTGTAGTATTCAATGAATCATCTCTTAGAGAACTAGTTGACCTTGCTAATCAACATAATCTCTACATAATTTGTGATGAAATATACGACCAAATTGTATTTGATGATAAATTCGTAGGAATTGGTAAAGTTGCAGGAGATTCTCCTGTAATTGTTCTCAATGGATTCTCCAAAGTCCATTTAATGTCTGGTTGGAGAATTGGTTACATTGCTTTTAATCAATCTCCCAGACTTGAAGCATTGCGTGAACATCTTCCAAAACTAGCACGTGTTAGAATTGCTACAAATCTTCCAGTTCAATATGCAGCTTTAGAATCATTACGGGGACCTCAAGGATACATTTCTGATTTTGTTTCAGAGTGTAAAAAGAGACGAGATTTAGTAGTTAAGAGACTCAATTCTATTCCTGGATTATCGTGCTCGAATCCAAAGGGAGCGTTTTATGCTTTTCCAAAAATTGAAAATAACAAATTTGGTACTGACAAAGAATTTGTAACAAATCTTTTGGAATCTCAAGGAGTATTAACTGTACACGGTTCAGGTTTTGGAGAAAAATATGGGAGCGGACATTTTAGATTAGTATATCTTCCAAGTATTGAAGTATTAGATTCGGCAATGACTAAAATAGAAAAATTTGTTTCTCAGTAACTCCAATCTGAGAACTTTTCAGGAATTATTTCAATAATACAATCTGTATCTTCTAGTAATTCAACGGCTGATTTATTTTTCATATTTTTAAAATATCGCAAAAGGATCTTGGTCGCTATTTTTTTTACTTTGGTTTTATCTAAGATAAGATTAGCCTTGCCTTTGCCCATCACCCCGAAAATATTTGGGGCATTAATTCCTACATCAACACAAAATGTTACATGTTTATTTTTTTTGAGATTATTTGCTTTTTGAGTACGAGTATTTGTACCAATGTAGATTTTTTTTGTCCTGTAAATATACCAAACTGGTACAATGTGTGGTGTATTGTTTTTATCTAACGTTGCAAGTCTCAAGATTTTTTGAGATTTTAAAAACTCATCTCTCTTGTTCATTTTTTCTTAATCCTAATAGCACAATAAAAACACCAATGCAAATAGTTGCAACGGAGACTTTTTCACTATTAATCTCAGAGTTAAATAAAAATTGTAAAACAAAGTCTTCAGTCCAAAGAATTAATTGTCTAACTAGCGCAATACCACCTATAACAATAAACAAAACTCCAAAGGCTGTGGTGGGGTTTCTACCTCGGCGATAATAATTAGAACTCATCTATGTTGTCTTAGACTATTTTGATGCCAGGATTCTTTAATTTATTTCGAATCATTGCATTTAGTAACAACGGAGTTGAAATTTCAGCCATGTAGGATAATTCTCCTGGTCCCAAGTAAATTGGTCTCAATCCTTCTATTTCATTTATCAATCCATTTACAACCTCTACTGCTTCTTTATCATCTCCGCAAACAAAGATATCATAATCAAGTATCAATTTTGGATTTACTAGTTTTTTCTCAGATATTACATGAAATGCAGATACTAATTTTGATTTGTCTTTTAGATATTTTGAAACAAGTTGATATGAAAATGGTTTGTTTTCTTTAATTGGAATAAACTCAAAGCCTACATCTGTTTTTACCATTGGCACAATTGGTGATATGACAACACAACTGTCCTTTATTTCAGGCAAAATCTCAGAGCATAGCGAATCAATATTTTCATATGGAATTGATAAAACTAAAACATCACTTTCTTTTGCAACTGACAAATTATCATTTCCAGTAATTGATCCCTTAATTTCTCCAAAGGATTCTTTTGCAAGATTTGTATACTCTTCAGCAGAACTTGATGCTCTTGATGCATCTCTAGAGCCAACTATCACATCATTGTTTTTAGACCATCTTAATGCAAAACCTTTTCCCATACCTCCTGTTCCGCCAATAATTCCAATTTTCATGATTTTTAACTACTAATGTTATTATTATCTCTATTTGAAGTCCGATCTAATTGGGTTCAATTATTTTTCTAAGACATGGACAAGCAAAAAATAATACCGAAAGGATATTGGCTGGACGAACTCCAGGTATTCCCCTAACTGAAAAAGGAATTGACCAAGCAGAAAAAGCTGCTAAATTCTTAGAAGATATGAATATCTCTGCAATTTACTCTAGTCCTATCCAGAGAGCAAAAAACACCGCAGAAATTGTTGGCAAACATAATTCTATTGATGTAAAAATTGACGATCGATTAATTGAACTTGATATGGGAAAGTTTACGGGAGTACCTTATGATGAAATTTTCTCTAGTCATGGAAATGTATTCATGAAATTCTACAAAGGTGAACTTGAAATAGCACATAATGGGGTCGAAACTTTTGCAGATGTTAAAAAAAGAGTATTAGGAATAGTCGATCACGTAATTGAAAACCATCCAGATGAAAACGTTGTACTAGTGACACATATGGATCCGATCAAAGCAATGCTCTCCACTGTGGTTTCTCTTTCTCCTGAGAACTTGTTTGAATTAATTATCGCAAATGCCTCACTTAACATATTTAGAGAATACAAACGCAAGTTTTCAATTTCTGGAATAAATGTAATGCATCCATCTAGATTTCATCAGGATTTCTAGATAGTAATCTTGAAAACCCTTAAATAGAAATTATAGGTCACGTCAGTCACCGATAATGAAGAATTTACTTGGTTTGTTCTTAGTATTGGCAATTTTAGTAATTGTTCCTACTATAGATCATGTTTTTGCAGCAGCTGATGAGCCTGGTGAATATATTGATCGTAGAGTTTTGATTTGGAATCTTTTCTTTAGAATGATGGTAGTAGCTTTTACAGTTGGTGCAGTAGTTTCTGGAACAATGGTTTGGATCTGCTGGAGATTTAGAGAATCTCACCCAATGGCAACTCCAACAGAATATGAAAAATCAGGGATAGAGGCAGGTCCTGCATAAATGGGACATCACTCTAATTGGCCTGAATGGATTTACGTTGGTGTAATTATAGCTTTAATGGTTTGGGTAGGTGCAGAAGCTTGGAATGTTGAGAGACTAATTGAACATGCACCAGCTGATGCTGAGACTATAATTGTAACTGGACAACAATGGTTCTGGAGTTTTGAGCATGAAGATGGAACAAAGGAAGTAGGAACCTTACATGTAACAGCCGGCAAAGCTTACAAATTTGAAGTAGTGTCAAAGGATGTTAACCATTCTTTTAACATACATGACTATGTTGTTTTAATGGATGCCATTCCAGGTAGAGTTAACACTGTTTGGTTTGCACCTGACAAGGCAGGCGAACATGATATCCAATGTCGAGAGTATTGTGGATTAATTCATTACAATATGCGTGGAAAATTAGTTGTAGAGGAACCATTAGCATGATACTAACGCTTTTATCTAAAAATCAATGGATTATTTGTGAGGTAGATAACTGATGGTACTAGAACTACAAAAACCACGTCCAGTATGGCAAATAATGTTTTCAACTCATCACACTGATGTAGGTTTACTTTATCTTATCACCTCTATTGCATTTTTGTTCATGGGCGGTGCACTTGCTCTTCTTATTCGAGCAGAATTATTTTTACCTGGTTCACAAATTATTGCAGATTCAATGACCTTCAACAGAATCTTTACAGTTCACGGAACTACATTGATCTTTTTGTTTATACTTCCAGCAGCATCAGCAGTTGGTAATTACTTTGTTCCAATAATGGTAAGATACAAGGATATGGCTTATCCAAAACTTAATGCAATTGCATTTTGGATGATCCCTCCAGGTGGTGTATTAATTTGGTTAGGTTTTGCTGACTTTACTTGGTATGCAACTCCTCCCTATTCTATCATTAGTGCTCCTGGTCCAGCTGCAGACATGTGGATATTTGGACTTAAAATCCTGGGAATTTCCTCAGTTCTTGGGGCCATTAACTTTATTGTAACGATTCTAAAATGTAAACACCCTGATATGTCAATTGGCCAGGTTCCATTGTTGGCTTGGGCATATTTGACTTCATCATTAATCATACTTGTTGCAATTCCAACATTTGCTGCAGCTCTTTTGATGTTGCTTACCGATAGACTGGGTGTATCTGGATTTTTCAATCCGGCAATGGGTGGTGATCCTATAGCTTATGCACATCTGTTTTGGTTTACATTCCACCCCGAAGTCTATGTCTTGGTTATTCCAGCCATTGGAATGATGTATGAGATTATTCCAAGATTTTCAAGGAAACCAATTTACAGTAAATCTTCTGGTATCTTTGCTTTTGTTTTGTTATCTATTGTTAGTTTCTCATCATGGGCACACCACATGTATGCTACTGGAATGTCATTTACAGAAAAAACAGTGTTTATGCTTGGAACTTTGGCTGCAGTACCCGCATCAGGAATGCACGTGTTCAACTTTGTTGCTACCATGTGGAATGGTAGAATTAAATTCCTTACACCAATGATGTGGTCAATTGGAGGTATAGCACTATTCTTCTCTGCAGGGGCAGGAGGTGTTGCAAATGCTGCAATGCCATTAGACTTTACGACACACGATACGTATTGGGTGGTTGGTCACTTTCATCTATTTGTGATGGGCACAATTGCATTTGGTACGATAGGATTCATCTACTACATGTTCCCATACGTAACTGGAAGAATGTATAATGAAAATATGGGCAAAATTCATTTCATTTTATCCTTTATAGGAACTATTTTGGTATTCTTTACACAACATGTTCTCGGTCTTTATGGAATGCCACGTAGAATTTTTGATTATCCTCCAATTCCCGAATGGATCGCAATGAACCAAATTGCAACAGTTGGAGCAATGATCATTGGTGTTAGCATGTTAATCTTCTTGATAAATCTCATTCACAGCTCTGCAAAAGGAGTACCGGCAGACATTCACGACCCATTTGGACTTGGAGGCAAATATTACTATCCATTTGAATCCAAGAACCCACATCATTAGGGGATATTGAAAAATGACTGAAACTGAAAATGTATATCGAACCTCTCCTGCAAGAACAGGAAAAATGATGATAATTTTGTTAGGTATTTGTATTGTTGGGGGAGCTATATTCTTTACCATGTGGGATTATTGGATTTGTTGCCCTGCACCAGTTGTTGAAATGATGAGTGGCGCAAAAGATACCGGTCCCGCAGCAGTTGCTACTGGAAAAACAATTACACAAGACTTGAATTTTGTAGAATCAGCTGACGGTTTTAGTGATTTGGCATTTAACGCATTAACCGGAGAGTCTGGACACAATCCTACGATTAATGTAAACGTTGGTGACAAGATTGTCTTTAATGTTGAAAATGGAGGTAAAGGATTTCATGCATTTGGGGTTACTGCAGAGGCTGAAGGATTTAGTGGAATTATTACGGGGACTGCAGTAGCTGCTGCATCAAGTCCATTAAAAGCAGGCCAAACAGGCTCATCTGAATTTGTTCCAGCAGAAGAAGGAACATATTATTACATTTGTACAGTTCCAGGCCACAGGGATTTAGGAATGGTTGGAGAAATTATTGTTGGTGCATCAGAAGGACCTGCAGAGGCCGCAGCTCCAACAGGAGTAAGTCATGATTTCACGGTAAACTTTGTTGAATCTGCTGATGGATACAGCCAATTAGCATTTAACGCGTTACCAGGGGAAGAAGGACATAATCCAAACTTTGTTGTAAATTCAGGTGATGAAGTAACATTTACTGCAGCAAATGCAGGAAAAGGATTCCATGCATTTGGAATTACAGCATCTCCAGATGATTTTAATAATGTACTTTGGGGATCTACAATTGCTTCAGCATCTGCCCCTCTAAAGTCTGGTGAATCTGAGAGTTCTACCTTTACAGCAGGTGCCCCAGGAACATATTATTACATTTGTACTGTTCCAGGCCATGCGTCCCTTGGAATGCAAGGGTCATTTATCGTAGAATAAGATTGGCTCTTCAGTATCTTGCTTTATCTGCTCTAATAGTTCTATATTCTCTAATGTTTGTTGGTGGATATGTTTCAGCTGCAGGACTAGGATTAACCTGTCCAGAATGGCCACTATGCCCTAATGGAGTGATGCCAAATGAAGAATATTTTATTGAATGGACTCATAGACTCGTTGCAGCAACTACTGGAACACTAATTATTGCCACATCTGTTGCCAGCTGGATAAATAAAAATGCAGGCAGAAAAATAAAATTTACCAGCACATTTGCATCTACTCTAGTAGTTACACAAATTGCACTAGGGGCACTAGTAATCGATCTCAAACTTCATGCAGTATTAGTTGCAATTCATTTAGGAGTTGGAATTCTTTTGTTTGCTATGGTTTTACTTACTACATTATTTGCATTTAGAATTACAAAATCAACCATTAAAGTTTAGAACTAGATTGAAATTTTAGTTTTTCTGGAAAATAAATATAAATTAAAACTACTAATAATGTTAAAGCACCTATCGTAATTGCCATAAAGAAGATATATCCAAATGGGCTTTGAGTCCCCATGTTAAATGTATAAGTTATGAGACCAGAAGTTCCCTCCATATCATACAAATCTACTTTGACAATATGGTTTCCTGTATTTTGCCAAATGTGGTCCATTTCTACATGAGCTCCTTGGTATGACTTTGGTGGGATAGCTTCAATCTGTTGATCATTATAAAAAATTCTAACTCCTATCGTAAAGCCGTCTACTTCCTCAAAGTCTACATCAGTAACTCTATACAAAATTTGTGAAGTTTTGCCTATCTCTGGAAATTCTGGCAAAGTAGCAACTTGAATTCTATAGCCTCCAATAGTCGATTCAGCAGAATTAAACATAGAGTGCCCATAAGCATCTGAAAATAATGGCATAATTGTTACGATTAAAAATATCACCATAACCACAGATCGCAAATTCCTCATTCTACTAATGAAAGTCAACGCATGAATAAAGGGTTAATCAATTCGAACCGGAAATTTTACAAAACCTTTAAATTCTTATTGGCAAAACATTCATTCGTTGACTGTTGTTAGTAAATCAATTGATATTAAAACTCCAGTAGACAATGTTTTCACCTATTTTGCAAGACCAGAACATGTTTCTGATCAAATCAAAAATGATACTGTAGGTATGACTGTAGTTCCTATGGATATTAAAGAAGGCATGGGTGTTGGAACAACTTTTAGAATAATTGGTGATTTTAGTGGCAAACGATTGGAGTGGGATTGTGAAACAACTGAATTTACTAAAAATGAAAAAATCACTGCTAAACAATTTAAAGGACCATTCAAAAGATGGCAAATTACCAACGAGTTCAAATCACTAGGTGATAATCTTACAAGAGTAACTATGACAGTTGATTATGAAATGCCATTTGGCCCATTGGGTGCAATTTTAGACAAGGCCAAGTTTGCAAAATCAGCTGAAAAAGGAATGGAAACGGCACTTTACAATGTTAGAGGCTTGCTTGAAGGAAATGGTTCAATTCCAGTATACATTACCTTAGATGCATACCAAAAACTTTTAGCTGAAAAGAAAAAGATGAACGATGTCCCAGTTTCAACTGTACTTACTGCAATTCTTGAAAAGTACAATGAAATGGAAGCTACTGCACAAAACTAAATTTTCTGTTCTTTTACAATCTTAAGATTAATAACAACAC
>DATKYM010000077.1:0-83424 GCA_035528495.1 Nitrosopumilaceae archaeon | reverse complement strand
TTATTCCTAAGAGTACCTGCCCTGCAAGTATACCAACATCTAATTCTGCCATAAGATTTAATCTCGCTTAACATTCAAAGAAAAGGCCTCATAAACTCTTCTAATCTATTTCAGTTGATTTTATTAACCCAAAAAATAATTCCAAAATTTATTTTCTATTTACTCTAAACTTTACCAGATATACTCCAGCGCCGACAAATCTTCACAAAAAATAATTTCAAATCCCATAAAGGGACTGTTTTAGTTCAAGACTCTTAGAAAAAATTTCAGTGGGCCCTCGAGGTGACTTGTCAAGTTGGTTCAAGGCCCTCACTTTTAGCCTTAAAATACTGAAATTTACCAATCTTTTTTCATATAAAATAGAAAAGTGTATGCGTAAAAACCATATGTGAAAAAAAATAAAAAAGGAAAAAAATCCTTATTTTATCAGTTTGACATTTACAGGAGTTGGTCGTCCTATTGTATTTGCTACTGGAGATGCCCTTCTTGCAAGCTTTACTAATTCTTCTAAAGTTTCCTCAGAAGCATCAGACTCGATCTTAAAGGAAATGTTAATTCCTTGATAGCCAGGGTTTGTATCATCTAGCTGAAGCAATCCATGTAGATCAATATTTCCTTCCAGGGTTGATTCAATTGAATCGATTTTGATCCCCTTTGCTGAAGCATGTGCAATCAAGCTAGTTGTGATACATCCAGCTAATCCTGCAAGCAGATATTCAACAGGATTTGCGCCTGTATCATTACCTAAAAGAACAGGGGGTTCATCTTTGGTAAAGACGTAGGGTTTGTTTCGAGTGAATGTTTGGCATGCTCCATCAAAATCAGAGATAGTAGTTTGGTTGACAGTTCCATCTTGCCATTTGTTTTGGGCTCTAAAATTGAACTTGGCAATTTCTCCATTTTTCTTGATTTCGTCAATTGTTTCAAAAAGTTGGGTTACATTAACGCCATTTACTATTTTGGTTTGAGTTGTTTTAGACATCTCTATGCAACTCCTGGAATGGATATTCCCATTTTTGTCCTAAGATCTGCAATTAATCCTTTTAGGGATTCTTTGTTTTGCGAATTACTCATCGAATAAAAGACCGATTCCCAATCTGCAAGTTTTTGATCAAGTGTTACTTGTGTTTTCATGTCATTGATATCATGATATCAATATATTAATTTACCTATTTTTGATATCATGATATCATACTTTATATAATCATGTGAATAAATGATATCATGACAAAAGATATCTTAATTCGTGGATTTGATAATTCAATTCATTCTGAACTAGGAAAGAAATCAGACCAAATGGGAGTTTCAATAAATTCGATCGTAAAAGAGGCAGTAGAACAATGGCTAGATAAAAAAACTCATGTTCCTCATGTTCATGACTTGGTGATTTACTCTGATGAAAAATCAATGAATAGTTTTCTAAAATCTTTAGACAGAATGACTAACAATACACAATGGTTCAAAACTTTTGCAGCTCCTCCAAAACACAATAATGAAAAATTATTATCAAAACTTGATTGGTTTAATGGAACGCTAAAACCATACAAACCATATGGGGTTGATGGTTCAAAATATTGTGGCAAGGTAATGCAAAACATTGCAAAAGAATCAGAGAAAAAGCCTTTGTGTTGTGTTGATTTTATGATTACAGATATTGCGGGTAATTCATTCAAAAAGGCTATTGAACTTGAAAAAGAATATGATGAAACAAGGCTTCCTGGATTAATGTTTTGTCCGTACAAGGCAAGTGATTTAATGAATTCAGATATTACAGATATGATTGAATTGTTTATGATACATGACAGAATCTTTGTTGTAAAAAATGATGAGATTTACAAATTACATATTTCAAAAGAGAGTATTCATAAAATATTTTTAAATTAATTTAATTCAAATCATATGATGTTTGAACCATATTTGTGAATAATTTCAAATCCGTCAAAGGTAGACGTGAAATAATTTTTTATAAGGGAAAATTACTTTTTCCGTTTTTTCATCTCGTCAACCAATTCGGCCTCTGCAGGATTCATTCCCTTGTATTTTGGGGTTCTAACTCCTGATGGGGAAGACTTTTTCTTTTGTGTTGGTTTGGTTTTAGGTTTTGATTTGGCTTTAGGTTTGTTACGAGTGATGGCAGGTTTCTTGTTCTTCTTTTTCTCCTTTACCTTTTCTACAAAATCTTTGTGTTTTTGAATTACCATATTGGAAAGTTATTTTCCATGATAATTAAGTATGAAAATTTTCAGATCATGAAAGTAAAATATCAAAACCAGATGGGCCCTCGAGGGGAATCGAACTCCTGTCCGGGGATCCACAATCCCCTATACTAACCACTGTACTACGAGGGCCACGAAAATAAAAAATCCTTTATCCAGTAATAATCTTTGATTTTAATCGGATGGGAATCAGCCTGTAGATTTATTATCAACCAAGTTAATTTCAAATTATGAGATGGTGGTGGGTAGGAATGGCAGTTGCAGTTGGGCTTACCTATTATGGTGCGATGTACCTAATGCCTTGGCAATAGATTAATTTCAAAGATAAATTATTCCCAGAGCTAGCGATCGCTTTAAATTTGCTGTATAAAGCAGTTGTTCAACTTGAAAAAAGGCTTTATCTCAAATCGATTACGTTCAGGAAAGAAATCTATAGAAGAGTCTATTCAACAAAGAATTGAAACCATTGAAGGAAATAGATTTTCATGGATTGATTTACAGAATCCTGATAGAACTGACGTCGAGGAATTAGCCAAAAAATATCATTTCAATTCCTTAAACATAGAGGATTGTATGACCAAATTTGAGTTACCCAAACTAGATAGTTATGATGATCACTTTTTTGTAATTCTTCATTTTCCCCCAGCTTCACCAAAATTAGGAATAGTAAAAAATAGTCAGCTTTCAATATTTTTGGGAAAAGACTTCCTGGTAACAATACATCAAGGCGATCTCAAGCCTTTGGTAGATCTTGTTGATTTATGCAAAACCAATTCTGACTCTCAAAGAAAAGAGAGGCTTTTTGGAAAATCATCAGGAGTGTTGCTTCATGAAATAATAGATGTTTTAGTAGATGATCTTTTACACACTTCTAGAAGAATTATTGCAAACTTGGATGATATGGAGGATGGGGTTTTTGATGAAACAAAATCTGTTGCAAGAAGCATTGCTCTACTTAGACGAGAAATTAACAGGTTAAGAAGAATAGCAAATCCCTTAAAACGATTTGTTCTTGAAATGGCAAACAATGTTAAACGATTCTCAGATGAAGGTGAAGACCTGGTATTATTCTTTGATGATGTAATTGATCACATTGACAAGGTTATTGAAACTTTAGAAGAGTCAAGAGAGACCATGGAAATTTATAAAGATACTGACTTTGTGTTGAGCTCTGAAAAAACAAATAAAGTTCTTGCAGTATTGACTATAATTTTCACATTAGCAATCCCAGCAACGGTGATTGGAACATTTTATGGAATGAATGTTAATTTACCAGGTGGGACAGGTGCTGAATGGATGATTTTAGGTCCATATACCTCATTCATTATTATTATCTTAGCATCTGCAATTCCAGTCGTCTTGATGTTTGTATACTTTAAAAAACTAGGGTGGATCAGTGGATAGATTTTTGCTAATCTTTCGTGTAAATTGATCTAATTTTTGTTAATAAAAGTTAAGAATCCTTCAGAATTGCCGGAAATAGACCTAATTAAATATTAGAAGCTGTAAATAAAAATATGGGAAAAATTAAAGTTAGATCCGGTAGAGGGACTGGAACTGTTGAAGTAGATGATTCAGGGAAAAAATGGTCTGGAGATGAATATAAAAAAATCCAGGCAGAAAAGAAAAAGAATGCTGCAAATAGGATGGTCCACACTGGAAGAGGGACAGGTTCTAGGAAATTAGGTGAGGTACCTGAACCAAAAGCAAGACCCTCAACAGAAGGTATGACTAGAATTACAGGTAGAGGAACAAGTACTAGAAAGAGTAAGAACACGGGTTCTTAATATTTTTAATTTTCTTTTTTTGTTTTTAGAAAATATATCAAGAATAAAATTTTATTATCTAAACTTTGATATTAGGATTTTGTGATTTGAGTTTTTCCCAATCCGCTAGAAAATTTTTAAGACCTATGTCAGTTAGAGGATGTTTTAACATTTTATCTAAAACTTCAGGTGGTAAAGTCACAACATCTGCACCAATCTTTGCCGCATCCACTACATGTAGTGGATGCCTTATACTTGCAACAAGAATTTGAGTTTTAAAATTATAATTTGAAAAAATTGTTTTTATTTCTTTTATCAATTCCATCCCGTCTTGTCCAATATCATCTAATCTGCCAATAAAAGGACTAACATATTTTGCTCCGGCTTTGGCTGCAAGTATTGCTTGATTTGATGAAAAAATCAATGTTACGTTGACTGGAATGCCTTCGGCAGTAAGGGATTTACAAGCTTTTAATCCATCTGGCGTCATTGGAACTTTAACTACAACATTATCCCCATAGTTACGCAAGTTTCTACCTTCATCCATCATACCGGAATATTCAGTGCTTAAAACCTCTAAACTAACATCGCCTTTGATAATTTTTGCAATTTCAGCCATGACATCTTTTGGATTACCTCCTTCTTTTGACATTAATGACGGATTGGTGGTTATCCCATCCAATAATCCCATATCGTTAAATTTTCTGATAGATTCCAAATTTGCAGTATCAAGAAATATTTTCATAATTTTTTACTCCTAATTTCTTTGACTTGTTTTACCATATTAAAAGATGTTATCCCATGCTTTTCTAAAAGTAATGGAATCTCATCATCACGAGCGGATTCTCCAAACATATCTTGAGCACCAATTCGTTTTACTGGTACTGGGTATCTTTCTGTGACAGATTCTGCAACAGCAGAACCCATACCCCCAAGAATATTATGTTCCTCACATGTTACTATTCCACCAGTCTCTCGAGCAGCTTTTTCTAAAAGATCACCGTCTATGGGTTTTACAGAAAACATATCCAAAACTCGACATGAAATCCCCTCTTGTTGTAATGTTTCAGCAGCCTCAAGTGCCATTCTAACAGTAATTCCACATGCAGCAATAGTGCAATCATTTCCATCTCGGACTGTAATGCCTTTACCTATTTGGAATTCTTGAGATTTAGAATGAACTATAGGTGTTTTTGATCTTGCCATCCTCATATAGAAGGGTCCATATTCATTTGCCATTAATCTGATTAATTTTGAAACTGCAATGGTGTCAGCAGGTATGAAAACACGAAAATTAGGAATTGCCCTCATTATTGCAATATCCTCAATCTGTTGATGTGAGCCACCGTCCGGACCTACAGTTAAACCTCCATGTGATACCACTAATTTTACATTTAGTCCTTTTTTCCCTGGTGGTGAGGGATATGCAATTCCATTTCTAATTTGGTCAACTGCTCTTCCAGGTAAAAATATTGCATAAGTACTTGCAAACGAAATTTTCCCCGATGCTGCCAACCCCGCTGATACTGATACTAAATTACCTTCAGCTATTCCAACATTAAAAAACCTATTAGGAAATACTTTTCCGAATGCGGATGTTTTAAGAGATTCAGTAGTGTCAGCGCCTAAGACTACCACATTTTGATTATCTCTTCCAAGTTCAATTAGAGTTTTTGAATATTCTGTTCTCATATCGCTCATTTCAGGTGGATTCAAATCAAATTTGCCTCCTTTGCTATTTTGGTGATTTTTTCTTTCTTTTTTCCAACAACATGCAAACCAATCCACTTGTTTACCAAATCTGACCCACCTAATTGATGAGCATTTTCAAGCAAAATTTTTCTTCTTTTTTTCAGAATTTGATGTCTAAATTCTCTAATTGCTTCTCGAACATTAATTTGTCCGATCAGAGAACTGCCACCAACAAAAGCTCTCGCTCCATCCCCAAAACAAGAGCCAACATTTTCAAGAGTAACACCGCCATCAGCTTCGATATATCCCATAAAATTATGTTCTTTTAAAATTGGATTTAGTTTACTCATTTTTTCATGTGTTTCTGGAATATATTTTTGACCTGATTTTCCAGGTACCACAGACATTACGATGAGCTGATCAAGTTTAGATAGGAATTGGTAAGACCACTCTGGAAGATCAGTTTCTGGATTAATTGCAAGTCCGACACTAACTTGATTTTGTTTTAGCAAATCATGAATTTCACCAAAACTTGATTCATCACAAACTTCAGCATGAACTGTAATAATATCACTCCCAGCTTCAGCGTAGTCTCTCACATGTTTAACTGGTTCAGAGATCATTAGATGAGAATCAAACGGAATAGAAGTTATGGATCTTAAATCCTTAATTTTATTATGATCAAAGGTTTTTGCTGGAACAAATTGACCATCCATTACATCAAGATGAATATAGTCAGATCTGCCATTGACGCAACGTTTAACTTCATTTTCTAAATTTGTCATATCCCCGGCAATTATGGATGGTGCAATCATAAATTGTGAATTCAGTTCTAAATTTATCAGAGGTACTATATCCAAATCAGGAGCTTTTCCATGCCATTCTGGATTATCTTCCATATGTTCAACTGCGTTTCCTTTTATGGTTCTACAAATAATAATTGTAGGGACTCCTTTTGTTGCATTTGCTTTTGCTATAGCTGAACTGATTTGTTCAATTCTATGACCGTCAATTTCAAGTACATTCCATCCAAAAGATCTCCATTTATCTCCAGTCTTCCATCTTGAGGCATCTTTCCACATTTCAGAAATGTCATCACCTACCAACTCTTCATCTAGTGGCATAACTTGTTCAGTATAGGAGTCTTGTTGGATAAAATTTCTATCCAAAAATGCTGTTAAATTATCTAATTTGTATTTTGAGGCAGTCATTGCAGCTTCCCAAATTTGTCCCTCATCAGATTCTCCATCACCAATGATGGTGTAAACATGATGATCTTTGTTATCAATTTTAGCAGCAAGGGCAACTCCAATTGAATATGATAATCCAGTTCCTAAAGATCCTCCACAAAACTCAACTCCCGGACATTTCAAATCAGGATGACCTTGTAACCTGCTTCCAAATTTCCTTAGAGTTTCAAGTTCTGATTCAGGAAAATAACCTGCAACTGCCATATTTGAAAACAATCCAGGTGACGCATGTCCTTTTGAGAGAACTAGACGATCTCTATCTTCCCAGGAAGGATTACCTGGATCAAATTTCAAATGTTTGAAAAATAGACAACCCAAAATTTCTGCCATTGAAAATGAACCCCCTGGATGGCCAGAGCCTGCGATACTAGTAGATTTTATGACAAGTTTTCTTGCTCGTAAAATATTCTTCTTTATATGATAATAATTAAGACCCATTGGTAATTCGTTTCTTTGGAAATTGAATAAAAATCTATTTCTGCAAAATTTTAATCTGATCGATACCAACACATATTGTGAAAATTAAGGAAAATGCCCCAATAGTATTATTTGATGATTTGTGTTACCTTTGTACAAAATTTGCAAATATAGTTAATTTCGTGGCAAGAGACAATCTAACGATTATTGGACATTATTCAAATCAAGGAGAAAAAATTAGAAATCAAATATTGGATGATTCTGCACTTGAAATGTTTTGGTTAATTGATGAAAAATTCGCATATGGTGGTAGAGCGGCAATTGTTCCTTTAATTCGCGCAATAATCACCTCCAAAAAGAAAAAGTCTAACAATATAAAATTTGAAAGCAAGTGTAAACAAGAATGTAAAACAATAAAATCTGTTTTCATTAGATCTGCAAGCCTGTTATCAAATAGTAAAAAAATAGAGTTAACGTAAATCTAAATAATACTGAAAAACTAATCTTTTCGTGTTGAGGGTAAAAATAGAAAATTCTAATCCAGTTACAAAAAAAACTGAGATGTTATGTGGGTTTGTTTTAGAGAATTCTGATAAAATACTTGGGTTAAATAAAATAAATTCAAAAATTTCTGATTCCATTAGACAATCACTTAGAGATAACGAAGGTGTGTTTGGTAGAGTTACAATTGTGCCCACCAATAATAAAACACCTGCAAAAAGAATCCTTTTAGCAGGAATTGGAAAAAAAGAAAAGATAACAAACGATACAATAAGATTTGTTTCAGGTAAAATTGCTCAAAAAGCTAGTGAACTAAAATTAAAAGAATTTTCTATCATTACTCCTCCAAGTTTTCTAATTGAACCTATCTCATCTGCTTCTCAAATAACAGAAGGATGTAAACTTACATTAAATAAATTTGATAATTTTAAATCAAAAAAAGGCGGTCCGGTTCCCAACCTGACTATTCTTGTTTCACAATCCAGTAAAAATTCTAAAGATATAAAAAATTCAGAGATTATTTCAGAGGGAGTAATTTTTGCCAGAAATATTGCCAACCTTCCACCTAATGAGTGCACACCTACAACATTGGCAACTTTTGCAAAAATAATTGCCAAAAAGAATAAAATGAAATGTATTATTTTCTCACCAAATGAACTAAAGAAAAAAGGATTCGGTGGAATTACAGCAGTAGGACAAGGGAGTAAAAATGAACCTAAACTGATAGTTCTAGAGTATATGGGTGGAAAACAAAATGAAAAGCCAATTGTGCTAGTAGGTAAGGCTGTTACCTTTGATACTGGTGGAATCTCTTTGAAACCTGGTGAAAAAATGGACGAGATGAAATTTGACAAGTGCGGAGGATGTACAGTTTTGGGAATAATGAAAGCTTTATCAGAATTAAAATTGCCAACAAATGTTGTCGGGATAATTCCGTCTGTTGAGAATATGCCAAGTGGAGAATCATATCGACCAGGAGATATCCTAAAATTATATAATGGGAAAACTGCCGAAATTCTAAATACTGATGCAGAAGGAAGAGTGATTTTGGCAGACGCATTGGCTTATGGAGAAAAACAGTATTCACCAAAGGCAATAATTGATTTTGCTACCTTAACGGGAGCATGTATTATTGCACTTGGAAACAATGTTGCAGCAATAGTTTCAAACAATGACAAATTGAAACAAAAAATCAATGAATCTTCAAAGAGAACAACTGAAGAAGTATGGGAACTTCCTCTAAATAATGACTATATGGATTTGATTAAATCAGATGTGGCAGATATGAAAAATGTTGGAATTGGAAGAGCCGCAGGAACAATTACAGCAGCTGCATTTTTGAGAAACGCGATTGAAGAAACTCCTTGGATTCATATAGATATTGCTGGAGTTGCATGGACACAAGCTGCAACAAAATCCAAACCTTACAATCCAAAAGGAGCTACTGGTTTTGGTGTAAGATTAATTTTAGACTATCTTAAAAAAATTTAAATTTTATTATTTTAGATAGATTTTCAATAATGAAAATTAATTAGTATGTCATTGTACAAAAATAATCTATCAACTATGGTCGAGAAAAAAACATGTGATTGTAATGATGTTCACCATACAGGTCATGATTTCATACATTACAAGCATGTAGGAGATCAATGTATTCATCCTGATGGTCATATTCATAAGATCAACGGAACTTGATGACAGTCAAGATTTCAGACTATCTAAAAAATTTGATATTTCTACTATTGGTTTTTTAATTGAAAAAATAATGATATTTGAGATTTAAAAGAATAAGATTAGTAACCTCGGCTGTTTCTGTCAGGTTTGTCAAGGTTTGGATTCCTAAAACCGTGTTTTTCCATCATGTGATTTAAAAAACGAATGTCATCTGAGAATACTTCCCCGCAAACACTACAGTTAGCCATTTGAATAAAGGGGGAAAATTCGATATTAATAGATTGAGTAAATTGAAAATGCCAGCACTGTTGCTTCCCAAGAGCTCTCGCATCTTAGTAGCACAACAGCGACATTAGGTTTGACTTCCAAGTTCGGAATGGGGTTGGGTCGCACCCTAACGCTATGGCCGGCTTGATCAATTTATACAAAATCTCATCTATTAAGGTAACGCCAGTTTTTTGAAGGGTTCAAAAGAGGTATAAAGCCAGGATTTAACGAAATACGACATGACTCACAGAGTTGCGGTTCTAGACAAAGACCTTTGCCAGCCAAAAAAATGTGGACTGGAATGTATCAAATATTGTCCTGTGAACAAGTCTGGTGCTGATTGTATAGTTCTGAGTGAAGAATCCAAAAAAGCACAAATTGATGAAGATATCTGTAATGGTTGTGGAATATGTGTCAAGGTTTGTCCATTTGATGCCATTACTATTGTAAATTTAGCAAGTGAGCTAGCCAGTGATAAAATTCACCAATATGGTCCAAATTCCTTTAGACTGTACAAATTACCAAATCCAAAGAAAGGACAAGTTGTAGGTTTACTGGGAAGAAATGGAATGGGTAAAAGTACTGTAGTCAATATTTTGTCAGGAAACCTCAAACCAAATTTAGGAAGATATGAAAATCCACCTGAATGGGATGAAATTTTAAAATATTATAGTGGAACAGAATTAAAATCACATTTTGAAAAAATTAAAGATAAACAGATTAGGGCATCCATTAAACCCCAGCAAATTCAACATCTAGCACAATCGTTTGATGGAACTGGAAATGAGTTAATCGAGAAATATGATGAACGAGGAGTTTCAAGACAACTTGTAAAAGAATTAGGATTGGAAAATTCCATGGAACAAAATCTTAAAGAACTTAGTGGAGGAGAATTACAAAGATTAGCAATTGCTACAGTTGCATCAAAAGACACCGATTATTATTTTTTTGATGAACCATCATCGTACAATGATGTATTTCAAAGAGCCAGTGTGGCACGAGTAATTCAAAGTTTGGCAAAGATTGGAAAAAGTGTAATGGTTGTTGAACATGACTTGACACTTCTTGATTTTCTGAGTGATTTTATCGAAGTACTTTATGGTGAACCTACGGCATATGGAATTGTTTCAAATATTTTATCTACCAAAATTGGAATTAATGTTTTTCTTGAAGGATATTTACCAGTTGAAAATGTTAGGTTTAGAGATAAAAAATTCTCTTTTGATGTTTCTTCTTCGTCTACGGATGAATTTCAAATTGGGAGTGAAATTATCACTTATCCAAAACTTGAAAAAAGATTCCCTTCATTTGATTTAACTATCGAACCTGGGAGTGTTAGAAAGGGAGAAGTGCTAGGAATAATGGGTGCCAACGCTCTTGGAAAAACAACCATGATGAAAATGATTGCAGGGGCATTAAAACCAGATTCAGGCAAAATCAACAAGAAAACAAAGATTGCCTTTAAACCACAATATCTGGAAAACGATATAGATGTTGAAGTGATTGCCATCTTGGATAAAGCAAATGAATCACCTATCGAAGGCAGTCAGGAAGAAGAACAAATTGTTGATCCCTTAAAAATCAAGAAACTTTACAACAAATCTGTCAAAAATTTATCTGGAGGGGAACTCCAAAAAGTAGCCGTTGTTTCTTGCCTTTTAAAAAAAGTGGATTTGTATGCATTAGATGAGCCATCAGCATTTCTAGATGTTGAAGATAGAATTGCAGTGGCAAAATTTATACAAAGATTTGTCCGATCATATGGAAAATCAGCGATTGTAATTGACCACGATATACAATTGATGGATCTTGTATCAGATTCCATGGTTATCTTTGAAGGTGAATCAGGAATAAGAGGGCATGCTACATCACCAATGCCAAAATCGGATGCGATGAATAAATTCCTAAAATCCCTTGATATAACATTTAGAAGAGATGAGAGAACCCTTAGACCTCGGGTAAACAAGCTAGAAAGCAGATTAGATAAAGACCAAAAGGTTTCTGGTAATTTTTACTATAAGAAATGACACGAATGCTAAAAAAAGCATTAGAAAATATTCTTACGTCTCAAGAAAGTGAAGAGTTGATCTCTGCGTTTGATCAGATCGGAGATATCATAATTATTAGAATTCCAGATTCACTTTTATCCAAAAAAAAAATTATTGGTGAAACTTTACTAGATGAGGTAAAAATCATAAAAAGTGTGTTTTACCAAGCATCGCCAGTCGAAGGTGATTTTAGAACTAGAAATCTAGAGATTCTTGCAGGTGAGGATAGAACTGAAACTGAATACAAAGAATTTGGATGTAGATTTATAGTAGATGTTGCCAATGCATTTTTTTCTCCTCGTTTATCTACTGAAAGAGAGCGGATTGCAAATCTAATACAGGATGGCGAGACCATGGTCAATATGTTTGCAGGAGTAGGAATGTTTTCAATTATGGCTGCAAAAAAGAAAAAATGTATAGTTTACAGTATAGATATCAATCCAATAGCATCAAAACTTTGTGAAAAAAATATCGAGTTAAACAAACTTGTAGGAAAGGTCATATCCATTAACGGGGAGACATCTAAAATTATAGATGGAGATTTACAAAATAAAGCAGATAGAACATTAATGCTTCTTCCTGAGAGATCAGATGAATTTTTGGGCTCTGCAATTAAGACCACCAAAGATGGAGGGATAATTCATTATTATTCGCATATTCATGCAGATAAAAAAGCAGATGCAGGAAATTTATCCGAAAAGCATTATCTGGATGTGACCCCAGTAAAATCAGAGATTCTAACATCAAAAATTGTTAGACCAGTAGGACCTAGATATTATCAAACAGTGGTGGATGTAAAAATTTCAAAATAGTTTATTCATCAGAAGAAATTGTGGCAGATGATGGCTTTGTAGTAGCCATGACGTATCCAGTCCAAGCAATTACTCCAAGGATACCTCCCGTAATCATCAAGATGGATAGTTGTAAAACTATGGGACTCCATTCAGATAACATTAACAAGTATGCATAAATAAAAAATGCACCAATGCACAAAATAAATATTAAAAGTCCAGTTCCTTTACGTTTGTCCATTGCGATAAAATTAGTTGTGATATATTTATTGGTTTGAACTACTTGTTAAATTCAATTGCCATCAGATATGCATCCTCACCATCACGATAGTATGCATTAAGTTGTTGTTTAATTTCGAATCCTAGTTTTTCATATAATCGTACGGCCTCAGTATTACTGCATCTTACTTCAAGGTAAAATTCATCACATTTTTTTAATTTAATACCATTTGTAGATTCTTCAACAATAGCTTTTCCAATTCCTCTGTTCCGATATTCTTCAAGTACAGCAATTGAAACTACGTGTCCTTTTTTTACAAATCCTAGTTTCTTAAAATTAGAAAAACCATATTCTGTTTTACACATGACATAACCAACATGCTTTCCATCAATTTCTGCTACAATAAATGCCTCAGGAACTTCTGAAAGCAAGCTTTCATAAAAATAATCAGAATAATGCTCTGGGAGAGTTTTTAGATTTATTTCCATAACGGGTATCAGGTCACTAGGTCCTGCTCTGCGAATTATACAATCATCTAACTGTCTAAGAACAACCTGCATAGTTATCGGAATCTCCTATTGATATTTATTTATATTTTATATTTAAAATATTACAAAAATTCACCTTTATTCTGGTTATTCTAGTCTATTTTTTATTGGATTATAGACTGTAATCTATAAAATAACTATTTTTAAGAAAATATACCCAAAATTGGCATACATCTCTGACGTTTTTACGATAATTGTTAAAGTTGGCATAATTTGTAGGAACTAGTTATTTATCACAAAGCCATTTAACAGAAAGATGTAGAAAATTTAGAATGGATGATTCAAGAACCGAGGACGTCATATCCCTAGTAAATTCAATGTTTAAGGTTAGTAAATTTACGAAAGAAACGTATACTTTAGAATTTAAAATCGAGAATCACGACTTTAAATCAAAATTTGAAGATTTGGCAAGGAGACTTCAAGATATTAATTATTTAGGTAAGCTTGAACGAATAGAAAATGAAAATTACATTATAATTCAAAAATTTCCACCTAGGAAGAAACGGAAATGGTTGAGTTCACCATGGATTCCTAGAGTATTGTTTGTGGTTGTGGTTGTTTTTGTATTGACTGATGGATTTTATAGAACAATAGGAGTCAATGCCATACCAAACGTAGACATTGGCAAACCTCAAGAAATGGCCGTAATTTACACACTGTCCCTATTGGGGATTCTTGGAATTCATGAATTGGGTCACATGATTGCAGCTAAAATCCATAGGTTAAAGACAACTTGGCCTTATTTCATCCCTGGAATACCAGTTTTTGGGTTTCTTCCAACTTTTGGCGCTCTGATCATACCAAAGGGACCCATGATTAGCAGGAAAATATTATTTGATGTTGCAATTGCAGGACCTGTTGCAGGATTAGTTATTGCAATAATTGTCTCATTGTATGGAGCTTATACTGCCCCAGTAATGGGGCCAGATGTTGCTTTACAATTGTATGAAGAAAGTAATTTAATAGAATTTTCTTTTGGTGAACCATTATTTTTGACAGGATCACTTTCTCTATTTGGTAAGGGAGGTCCTGAAAACGAGGTAATACTTACTCCTGTCTTGTGGGCAGCCTGGATTGGATTTTTTATCACTTTTTTGAACTTGATGCCAGCATGGCAACTAGATGGAGGTCACATGGCAAGGACTTTTTTTGGAGCTAAATGGCACAGATACAGCACTTACGGAAGTCTAATTGTTCTGGCATTAATTGGATTTGAGTTTGCTGCTATAATGATCTATTTCTTAAGCAGGAGAGGTTTAAGTGCAATTCCATTAGATGATATATCACCTATATCAAAAAATCGAAAATTAGCTTATCTTGGGATAATTGTTTTAGCAGTTTTGTGTATTCCAATTCCGGAGAATATCTGTATGCCCTTTTCAAGAGGCATCTGTATCTTCTAATTCAGATTAACGAATTAGTGTTCTTGCGCCATCAGAAACTATAGCAACTTTTTGTCGTGCACCTTGAGTTTTAAGGATGTAATCCATTGAATGTTTTATTCCAGATAAAGTGATCAAATTTAGTTTCTTTGCATAAAATTCAGGAAGAATAGAAACTAATCCAATTTGAAAATTCTTTTGGACTTCAGTTAAGAACAATAAATCCTCCATTCCTTCAATGTATTTAGTGGGGTTTTGGAGTTTTTCAAGAGGAAATCTACCTTCGATGTATTGCTGGATTGCGTCTGATCCTAAACCGCCTTTACATTCTGCAACCAATATTGCAAGACCACCGTTCTGTATAACGCTTGAGCAATTCCAGAGAGAAGATAGAGATTTACTCAAAGTAAAATTACTAGAGTCCTTTCCTGTACTGATTATCACTGATTTTTGTTTTTCAATATCTTGAACTCCAAAGGATTCCAAAGTTTTAGTTAGAAAAAGAGTTTTTGATGGGTGGTCAATTGAGAAATCTACTATTCCTTTAGAATTCGCGACGATTTCAATTCCTTGAATTTCAAAGTTGTTAGAAAACTTTTTTGCCTCTTCAAAACTGTCAGTTGGTTGTCCAGGAGTTGGAAAGTTTTCTTTTCGTTTAGCATATGCTGAAAGCATATTATCTTGTCCAAATTTCTTTATCAATCTGGTCGAGATTGTTTCATATCCAAATAATCCATCAAATTCCATTTCTCCCATGAAGACAAGATTAGAATTTGAAAGTTCGTTGTTATCAAATTCATTAATGGAACTACCTTCAGGCATGCCAGCTTTTACGTGATTCATTATCGTTTTCTCAGCTAAAACGTTTGGGAAGGGAAGTGATTTTTGTTCACAAATTGTAAATAGTGAAGAGATAATTTTTTGAATGGATCGTGAATTATGTAAAACCACTAAATCCATAGGTTTCGAAAAATCAATGGAACTTAGTTTTTCATTTATCGCAGAATCCTCCATGATTTGACCCTCAGAATCTATTTTTTGATCCAAATTTTCTGCTCGAATGTCTAAAACAACGTCCGTGATTCCATAGTTTAACCAGATTTCAGGCATACTTTTACATCAAATACAAAGCAAAATAAATCCAGTGTAGTTAATTTTGGTATGGATTTTGTAAAAGAGTTTTCAACTTTTTTGCATGAAAAAAAAATAATTAGATTTGGAGATTTTACTTTGGCAAGCGGTAAAAAAAGCTCATACTATGTTGATTTGAGGCTTGTTCCAAGCTATCCTCATCAATTTCGTAAGATGGTAAAATATCTGCAAAATGAAATAATCAAAGATATTGGACTAGAGAGATTTGATTCTTTAGTTTCTGTTCCCACAGGAGGTTTAGTGATTGCCTCGGCATTAGCAATTGAGATAGTAAAACCGTTAATCTATGTGAGAAGTAAACCAAAAGACTACGGAACATCGAAATCTGTTGAAGGAAAAATATGGGAAGAGATGAAGGTAGTAATGATAGATGATGTTGCCACAACTGGTGGGTCTGTTGTAAATGGAATAATTTCTTTAAAGGAGCTAAAAATCAAGGTGGAAGATGCATACGTAATTGTAAATAGAATGGAAGGAGCTGATAAAGCTCTTAAAAACCAAGGAGTTACTCTACACTCAATTACAAACGTTATGCAAATTACCAAATCTTTGCATGAGCAAAATCTTGTGGATGATGATATTTTACAAAAAGTCCAAGAACAAATTAAAATTGCATAATTTTTGGCAGCTCAGACAAATGCCTTCAAATCACCATTCAGATATAACTCTGATTCTTCATTGCAGCCAGCAGACTTAATCCATAGTTATTTTAAAACTAATGGAATTAGAATGGGCCAGAAGGGCTTCATAATATTTTGCTTGTAAGTTAAGATTCAGTTCAGGCACGGTAATTTTATTTTTGTAGTATAAAATCTATACAAACTACTATGAATTAAATTTTTAACATATTCAAATCCAGAGATTTTTAACGATTAAACAATTCCGTCTAAAAGATCTACTCTGTAATAATCCCAATGTTCTGGATCAATCATTGTGACAAACTCTACATTTTCCGAACCAATGTTTTTTTGAATTAAATCCCGGAGTGCAAAACTTGTCAAATACCTGTAGCGTTTAGTATTTGCAAGCAAAGAAAATGTTTTTCTTAGTTTAGTGCCTCCTCCTAATCCCCAATATCCCATTTTCAATGCGATGGGCTCTAAAAATATTGTATTTTTTTTACCCAAATTCTTATCATCGACTCCTGCATACAACTGATAGTTCTCAAGAGGACCTCCTTTTGCGTAACCCACAATCGTATCTTTTCCATCACTTAACCTAAGGGTTGTAAGTATGGTATCAGGATCTATCACAGATTTTGCAAATCCAAATTTTTGTAATTGTAATGGTCGTGGCAATTCATTGTAAATGGATGTAAGTGAATTAATGTAATCATCAGAGGATCGTTCTTCGACAGAATCTACCTTTGCTTGAAATTTTTGATTTTCAAACTCAAATTTATTTTCAATTCTGATCTCTTCTTGTCTGAGATTCATAAATGACAAAACCGTATCCATAAAATTTTTTCTTAGTTCAGGTGGAAGGGCATGCAAAACCCGTCTGCACATTTGTGATTCTGTGTTTAGAAGGGTTTCAAAATAGTTTACAGACATTCGAACAATTGATGATTGATGCCAAGCAAATGCATGAGCATTCTTTTTTGCTTTTTCCATTGCATCGGAGAAATCCCCAATCGCATAACCTCCTACTCTGTCTGCCACAGACAAAAACCAGCCTAATTCTTCATAGTGTGTTTGTTTTTCAGGATTGTTTCTAGTTATTTCAGAACGTTCAAAACATTCTTTCATTTGTTTTTCTGGTTTTATCTTAAACTCTCCAGTCCAAGGATAAGAAGTCCTTAGAATCAATGCCATAATGATTTCAATGTCAAGATCCGCTTCTTTGATTAATTTTGGCAGTTCTCTATCAAGTGAGATAAATTGTATTACACTTTCTTCATGGGGTCTGTCTACTGATTTTTGAGGATCAAAATCATGAAATAATGCAGCAACAAAAAGATATTCAATGTCACTTTTATCTAATTTTTGTATTTTTTTCTCCCACGTTCCTGCAAGTAATGCAATGTAAGTTACCTCTAATTCGTGGTCTATGTTGTGATAGCCATAATAGTCTCGCCCAAGCCCTTGAGTTTCAAAAATTTCAATTGTATAATCTAACATTTTGTTATAGGCTGTAATTTTTTCAAATTCAGCGGAATCTAATAATTCTTGAATCTTTACTTTAAGAGGGTGTTCTTTTTCCTCTACCATGTATCTTTTCTCTGCAAGTTGTTTGTTTATAAGATTCAATGATTTTCAGCCTTGATTTTTGTAATTCCCTTTCAAATACATTGATCATACAGTCATATCGTTAATCTTGGCAGATTCAGGTTCAATTATTTCTACATCTCCACTAAGTGAGATTTTAGGAAATTCTCTTACCTCCACCCCGTGTGTAAATGTCAGAAAAAATGCCAAGGTAAAGGTTGTAGGGGGAATGCTTGTTCAATATCTAGAAACTTTTACAGATTCTGTGGTGGTCCGAGATGATACTAAACCAATTGGTGTAGTAGGAGGTCGAGAGATAATCCAAGGAGTATACAAAAATCCGTCTTCTGATTTTTTTGAGATGCAATTTGTAGAGGACATTGTAGATAATCGGCTTAATGTGGTTACTCCAGATACGACTCTCAAAGAACTCCTCTCTCTTTGGAGAGCAGTTGGAAGAGCATTTGCGATAATAAATGTAGGAAATGATGACTATTCTGTAATTTCAGCAAAAAAAATATTGGAAATAGGGATGAATAGCAATTCTGATTTTCATATATCTGCAATGCCTAAAAAGAAGATTGTGACATTTGATCCTATTGCAACATTTGGGGATGTGATGAAATTGATGCTGGAGAACAGGACTAGAAAAATAATGGCTAAAGGATCTAATCAATTCATTAACGATAGAATAATTATTGAAACTATCGAGAGATTTGATTTTCTTTTGGGTAAAGATAACTTCTTGGAAATTCCTGTAGATATTGTATCCCTTGAAGATGCCAAAGAAGTAACTGAAGATTTGAGTCTTTCAGATATTTCAAAGATAATGTATGAAATGTCCCAGCCACTTATTTTATACGAAGAACGAGTGATTAGTCCTTGGGATATCTGTACTATTCTAGAGAAGAACTGATGCCAAATACGTTGAGATGTTATCTATTATAGTATGATTAATTTTAAATCCCAAACGATTATCTATTGATCATTAAATGATTATCAACAATTTAATTTTTAATATCATCTTGGCATTAGTTTCATTGCCGTTTGTGGGGCCACACACGTTTGTTGAAAAATTAGGCTTGAACAAACTGGTCATCTCAGGCTTTTTGCACAAGCCATCCTCCCCTACTGCTTTACTGAATTTATCAACCACGTGAAACGGCGCCAAAGAATCACTTGATGCCACCCTAATGTCATTATCATAAAGATATGAAATTTCATGTGAAAAAAAATACACCAAGGTCTTGTGAATAAAATGGAAAACTAACTTCTCTTGAATCCAAAGCGACACATTTAATTTTTTATAATATGAAGAAAATCTAATTTGGAATTTATCTTCTTGTAATCCAGACAAGGACTGACAATCCTACAGTCTGAATTACATTAATTGCAAACAAGTAATGTGCAACCATATCAGCAGACATCATCAAAACCTTATCGTCCATGTAAAGTGTAAACCAAAATATTACAATTACAATATTTTGAATCATTAACAGAGCTGCGACTAAAACTAAACCTGAAGTATAATATGATCTGATTACCCTCATGTTTTGAATATACGTTCCAATCGTAACTAGTAACAATCCAATGTTAAGAAATGCTGCCACTACTGCAGCTAACATAAAGTCTAACATAATGCACTATTCCCTAGATATGTTAAATTACTTTGTCCCAATTTTCTCCACAATCTCCTCTAATACCTTTTGATTTTTTTGCATGATTTGTGATAATTTGTATTCTGCACCATAGTCTTTTTGGGCTTTAACAACTAGATCATTTTTTGAAAGGATTTGTACATGATGAATTACTGTTTTATGATCTAAATTCAATACTTTTGCAATCTTGTTTGCATTCATTGGGGTATCTTTGATTAAATTGAGGATTTTGGCCCTGTTTACGCCTCCTCTCGTGCCTGCAATAATAAACCAAAGGATCATTTTGAACCTGGGATCGGTTTGGGATTGTCCATTATCTGTTCCTAAAAAAGAAAACAGGTTTCTTGAAATTATTTCTGGAAACAAAAAAATTGGGAAAACAACTGTTGTTCCAAACACTGATTGCCCAACATTGGTACTAGATATAAAAAATCCGCTTTGTAATGTTTCAGAAACATTACGGGTAAGATATTTCAGCACTTCCAAACAAGACACCAAATGCCTTACACCAAATCAATACCTTGTTGTATTTACCAAGATCAACATCATTTGGAATTTCATAGTTTTGATTTCCACTGCTAGCTTTTAGTTTTCCTAAGTTGATAAATTCTGTGGCTTTATCATCAGTTGAAAGATAAACATACAAGTCGGGCCCGTTAGTTGACTTAAAATTCTCTAGTCTTAATACATCACCTCCCTCTTCTAAGGGTATAGTGAAGGCGTTACCTTGTGCATCATGAATCCCATCACCTATTCCTACAAAAGTTCCAGAATAAGAAATGGGAATTGTGTCTTCCATCATGGTATCTTCCGTAATAGTATCTTCCATCATGATATCTTCCGTAATGGTATCTTTTTCTATCATTACTTTTTCTGTGATTTTTGGTTGTATGATTGCACCAGATGGTAATGCCTCATCCACGGTGGATTCGGTAAAATAGGGCGAGATAGTAAATGCAGCTGCAGTTCCAATTACTGCAATCACAATTATCACCAAAAAAGATTTGTTCATGGTAAAAAGAATATTTTTTACTATAAAGGAGATTTTCCATTTCTCACCCCAATCTTTTTGGTTAAAACTTTGTAAATTTTCTTTTCAAAAGATTGGGGTCTAACTTGGAAAATAGGTTTTATTGACCAAATCAAAGTCTAATCATGGCAGATGTCACTATATTTGTAGCATTACTTGCTGGCCTTGGATCATTTGTAGCTCCTTGCATTTTACCAATGATTCCTGCTTTTCTTGCCTATATTTCTGGAACTACAGTTACAGACCTTGGTTCTAAAAGTGGCACTGTCATGTCCATTAACAGATCCAAAATTATTTTAAATACCATATTTTTTGTCTTGGGATTTTCTGTAGTATTTTCTATACTGGGTGTTTTAATTAACAGTGTGCTTTCTAGCTCTTCTGGAGAAATAACTGAAAGTCTCAATTATGTTGGAGGCTCAATCATCATTGGGTTTGGAGCATTTTTGTTATTATCCTCAAAGTTTCGCTCACTAAATATAGAAAAAAAATTCCTTCCCAAAAGATCAAAGTCTAGTTATCCACTCTCTTTTATTTTTGGATTATCATTTGCTGCAGGATGGACACCTTGTGTTGGCCCAGTTTTAGGAACAATTCTTACACTTGCTGCAACAACTCCATCAATTTCATTCAACTTGTTGCTTGCCTATTCAATGGGATTAGGAATTCCATTTATTTTGATGGGAGTGTTTTTTTCTAGAGCAACAGGCATAGTCCGAGCAATGAGCAAACATCTCAAATATTATTCTCTAATCTTGGGAGGTTTCATTATTGTTTTAGGAATATTGGTATTTACAAATCAACTAGCTTACATTGCAAACTTTCCTTTGTTAAATGAATTGGTGTTGTTAGGATGATGAAATGAATTCAGACATAAAAACTGCTGTAATTTTAGGAGGTCTGGTAATAGCTATAGTTGTAGGTATTAGTTTGTCTCTATCAATTTTAGAATCTCAAGTTGAATCACCAAATGGAGAAAATTCAAGGATAGAAAAGAATAGTTCAGAAATTAGATTTGATAAACTTGGCCTAAAAAAAGCACCAGAACTTGTAGGAATTTCAGATTATATCAACAGCTTACCTGAGGAGTTAAAAATGAAAATAGATGATAGTGTAGTTTTGTATGATATTTGGACGTATAGTTGCATTAATTGTATTCGTACTTTACCATTTATCACAGCATGGGATGAAAAATATTCAGATCAAGGCTTGTTAATTATTGGTATTCATTCCCCTGAATTTGAATTTGAGAAGGATGTTGAAAATGTCAAACAAGCTGTGACAAAATACGGAATAAATTATCCAGTTGTACTAGATAATGAAAAAGAGACATGGAGTGCATTTGAGAATAATTACTGGCCACGAAAATACATTGCAGATCATGAAGGATACATCCGTTATGATCACATTGGAGAGGGAGGATATGATGAAACAGAAAAAGTCATCCAAGAACTACTAAAAGAGAGAGCAGAATCCAAAGGCACGAATTTGTCAGAATTTGGAGAGTTGGTTCAGATTCAAGAATTTGAGCATTCTTGGTTAAGGACTCCAGAACTATATTTTGGATATAATTTTGCTTCTGGGCGAAATCAATTAGGCAGTTCGGAGGGGTTTGCTCCAAACCAAAATGTATCATATTTAGTCCCAGAAAAATTTGTTCTTCATAATTTCTATATTGAAGGAACATGGACCAATCTTCAAGACGGAATGAAACTGGTTTCAGATTCTGGGAGAATATTTTTACCCTTTATTGCAAAGGAAGTAAATATTGTTACTGCAGGAGAAGCAGATTTGGAAATTTTCCTTGATGGGAAAATAATTACTGAAGAATTTTTAGGAGATGACGTTGGTACTGAAGGACTACTACATACTCATCATCCAGATTTGTACAATGTTGTCAATGCAGATGAATCCAGTCAACATTTCCTTGAGATACTGATAAAAGATCCAGGATTTGAGATATTTACATTCACCTTTGGGTGATTTATCCTTTTGAAATAAAAATAACAGAATTGATTTTTTAATACTGATTGATTTCAATTTTGGCATGAATTTGTTAGGTCCAATACATTTTATTCTTAATTTTAGTTTCAAAAAATAATTTCAAATCCAAAGTTATTGTAAATTAGATTCTAAACTCCAACACACTTAAGTTCAAATTTATTGTAGAAAATTCATGAATGTAAAGACGTTATTCAAAGATGACTGAGAAAAAATCAAAGAAAAAAGACGGGAGAAAACAGAAAGGACAGAAATCATCTGAATTAAATCAACGAGTTAAAAAATACAAAAGTGAACAACAAAGAAAAAAGAAAGGTCGCAGTAAGTAGATTCTAAACGCTCATCCTTCCCAAAAAATAATTTCAAAAACTATTCTCTTTTTGCTCTAAACTTTACCAGGTATACTCCTGCAACTGGAATTCCAATATACATTCCAACATTCAATAAAATCAGAGATAGTCCATATCCTAAAACTTTAGATTCTGAATCCATTTCCACATGATTCAAAATTGAAAGACTAGAGATCATGGGAGTGATTGCCATTTTGACTGCCTCTCTGAAAACTGGATTTTCCCGCTCATAATCGGCAATAATTGGACTAAAAGAGTAATAGAAACCATTGAATGAAATCATGAATGCTGAACCAGAGTCTGTATGAAGTAAATGATTGTCTCTAAGTTCTCGAAGTTGTTGCACTTGTGGTGCAAGCTCTGAGCCGTAAGCTGCTGTTGCAATAAGACATCCACCGTCAGATGATTCTGAGTTTTGTGGTTGTGTGGTTTTGGGAATTGGTTCTGGATCTAGTTGTAGTTCTGGATCTAGTTGTAGTTCTGGATCTAGTTGTAGTTCTGGATCTAGTTGGGGTTCTTGAACAGAGTCAAGTGGTTTTTCTATAATCTCATTAATTTTTGATTCTAGATTGTCAGGAGTAACCTCAATTATCCTAGTTGATTCTACATTCCATGTTTTTACAATACTTTCTTGTCCATTTGAAATTTCTATACGATAAGTCCCAAGTGAAAAGTCAAGAGGGATGCTTATTGGTTCAGATAACATCCAAGTGCCTTTTGTAGAGACCTCAGCAGTTCTATTATGGATTAGCCCGTTGTATTCATTTTTAACCAAAGCAGTTATTGAGCTTCCTGGTTGTGAGGTGCCAGATATTTCCAAATAGTCCCCGCGATACAGGATCTCAGGTATTGCACTTATTGTAAGTTTTTCAATATTCCCTGATGGTGGGTTGGTTCCACTGTTTCCTAATACGATACTAATTTCTTTCGTATCTCCTGTTTTGTCTTTAACCAAAAAAACTACTCTTTCTGCTTTTTGATCTTCTGGAATTTGAAAGGTGGTCATAAAATGATTATCGCTGTTTGTATCAAAGAAACCTAATTTCTTGGAATTTATGTAAAATTTAAATTCTTGAGATGCTCCAAAATTATCTCCAGTAACTCTAATTGTTCCACCGACGTTTGGTTTATCAGGAATTATTCTAAAAGACGATGTTTCAAAAATCCCATCAGTTGTATTTGTATTTGAGGATACTGTTACTTGACCTCCAAGATGTATTAGATAGGATTTTCCAAGTAAATGAGTTCCTATGAGTTGAATTTCAGAGTCTCCTTTTTCAAAACTAGTGGTAATAAATCTAAAATTGGAATTAGTCTCTGTTTCAACATAAGGAATTTGGAAATTATCAATTAGAATTATGAAAGCCTCATCTTGACCAGCAGGTTTTTTGGCATCGATTAATTCCCTTGGAATTTTAAATGAAATTGTTCCTTCATCTGGTGACTCAATGGAGACAATAACTGAGAATTTATTTTGGTCAAACTGAACGTTTTTGACTGATCCCCCTCTAAGCGTATATTCTATGCTAAGAGATTCATCTGGAATTTCGTCGCTTTGAGCAAAAACTGGAACAATAAAAAATCCAATGATAAATGCAGTAAGGAGTATAATTTTCACATTTTCTCTCAAAATTTTGTGAACTTAAGATTACCTTTCAATAACAAAAACGAAACTAAATACAGAATTATTCTCTATTTGCTCTAAACTTTACCAGATATACTCCAGCACCGAGAATTCCTGCTACTGCTGGTATCTTGATCATTAGTTACTGTTAGCTGGAATTCAATATATGTTAAAACAAGGAATCATCGTGGTATAGTTACATAGTACTTGCAGGATTAGGGGACTTGACACACTTGGACACACTGCATAGTACAAATTTCAGCATCTGGGTCATGCCTGCATGCAGATTCACATTCCTTGAATGTTCCATTCATATCTGAACACTGTTCTTCTGAAATGTATTCACATTCATTAAACTCTGGTAGCCATTGTCCGCCATAAACTGTGCACTGAGTTTCTGGGTTTAGTGGAGTGTCAATCTCTTCAACAAAGTATTTCCCATCACTTGTCCTACATTGTCTTGGATATGATTCCATGACGGGATTACCATCTGCAACACAATCCTCAAAACTTTCAATTGTAGATTCTATTGGTCCTCGAATTTCATGTAGTGCCAAAATTAGTTTTTTAATTTCAGGTGCATCATCTACTACCTCAAATTGTATCTTTTTTGTTTTGGTTCCCTTTGTAATTTCAATCCATTCTATTGGGGCATCAGCACAGCCTGGGCAACCAATGTTATCTGGCAATGAATTGAATTTTTGAAAATCAACCAAAGCTGCCAACTCATTCCAATCTGATTTAGAAAATGAAATTTCTTTGGTTATTTCAGTAACATCACGTCCACTTTGGGTATAGATTATTTTTTCAGGTGTTATGACAAACTCCTTAAAGCAATATCCAAGGCAAAAAAGTGCATCAGTTCCAGTTTTAATTTCTGGTTGTATATCACTCTGGTTTTTATCATCATCTGAGAGGTCTTGTGATTGAACTGCTCGGATAATATCACTTACCCAATCTCTTTTAATCAACTCATCATAAGTCATCAATTTCACACATGCAGGTCTTCCATCATATCTTTGGGTTAACTGAAGACTGTCTCGGCATTTTATCTCCTTGAAGGGAATTCCATCCTTGAATTGTTTTAGAGGAGAATCAAGATGATTTACTTTTGCACTAGAGGTAAAAAAAATCAGAGAATAATTTGGTGCCTCTATTGGACTGGTGCTTTCCGGATAAGGCTCTACATTGGTTAGTCTAATGTAATATCCCTCAAATGTCTGCTCGTTGCCTTCTATTGCCTCCATAGGAATGGTGTAAACTCCAAGATCCTGACCTCCTTTTTGAAGTTGTACTTTGGCTGTAACAGTTCCCTGCCAAACGCACACAACGTCACTTGGGCATCTTGAATCTTCAACCTCAAGCAAGGTCATAGTCAAGTCCGAATCAATACTTGCAGTTTCTCCAATCTTTAGACTAATAGGAAGATCGAGGAAAATAATTTCATCAGCAAAAGCAGTTTGCGGTAAAAGGGTAACTACTACACTAATAGCTATAATTGAGAAAAGTGAGTTGTTGATTTTTTTGGACATTTTTGATCATTGTATAAAATTGGTATGTGATTATAACCATTGATGAAAACTAGTTTTTACCAAAAATCTACCATCTAATCAAACCACTTGAAGAAAAAAATCATTGCCAAAAAACCCCCTGATATCATACTAATTTAGTAGAATTATTCTAGTCAGTTTATCTTCGTTAACTTTAATTTGTAAAGAAAATTATTCCCGTCCTCCAAGGGTCTTGGTAATTTGGTTCAAGACTCTTCCTAAAAAATAATTTAATCCCCAATCAATGCTTTTATTATCAGAAGACCCTGTAGTAAATCCTTGAATCAAAAACTTGCTTTGCTGCTAATAATTGCCACATTTGGAGGTATGATTTTTGTGCCAGCAGAGGTATTTGGGACGTTTCATTTCTGGGATATTAATGAGATTTTTTCTAATTCAGATGGAACTAATCAGTTCATTGAATTGACCACATCATCTGAGGGACAAGAATTTCTTTCAGGCCATACCATTACTGCAGACTCTGATGGTGACCTTAAAACGTACACATGGATAATTGATTCTCCATCACCTACAGCCGACACCAATATTTTACTGGCAACTACAAGTATGGCAGCCGCATCAGACTTTCTTACTCCTGACTTTATAATTCCAGATAACTTTTTTGTCCCAACAGCAGAGACAATCACTTTTAATTTTGGAGAAAGTTCTGATATAGTTATTCTTAATGGAGGAATTCCAATTGGTGGTATTACTTCAGTGACTGCCAGTGGAGCTGAACAAACAGCAACGCCAACTAATTTTGCGGGTGAAACCTCAGCTCCTCCTTTTGGGCTATGGGAGACTTTTCCTTCCATGCCCCTTTCTAGAGCAGACTATACTGGAAAGGTGGTGGGTAGCAAGGTTTACCTTATACAAGGATTTGGAGCGGAGATGAATTTTACAGAGTATGATAGCATAACTGGAAACTACACTGAATTAGCTCCTGCTCCTTATTCTGCAGATCATTCTGCATCTGCAGCGCATAATGGAAAAATATATGTTGCAGGGGGATGTGAATTTGGAAATCCATGTTCAACTGCAAGAGATTATAACATTACATCAAATACATGGGCTAATTTACCAGACATGCCATTCGCTAATTGGTCATCAACAGCACAAATTGTGGGTGATGATTTTTTTGTTCTAGGTGGAAATCCCAATTTCCATAAATGTCAAAAATATAATATTCCGACAAATTCTTGGTCAACCTGCGCGGATTTACCAACAGGTAGAGAACATCTCTCTTCGGCAGTTTTTGATAATAAAATTTATGTGATTAATGGACGAGGTGGATTTCCTGGTGATGCTACTGCCAACGAAGTGTATGATCCAATATCTAATTCTTGGGAAATTCTAGCTGATAAACCAACCGCAATGGATGGTGGATGGGGAGGTGTTTTTAACAATAAAATATATGTTATTGGTGGAGGAGATCCACTAACTGCAGTCAACGAGTGGTATGATCCTGTCACTGACTCATGGATTAGTGGTCCAGATATGCCCACTAAAAGACATGGTTTAGTTTGTGAACCTGTGGGTCCAAAAATTTATTGTTTTGGTGGTGGTCTCTTCAACGAGGGAGGAACTAGTTCAATAGTTGAAGTTTTTGATGCAAATTCGTTTGTACTTCCACCAGATACTGAAAGTCCATCAATAACTAGTTCAGGCACTCCAAGTGTTCCAGAGAATACTACAACTGTTGTGGATATTAATTCAACAGATGATAATGATTCTGAGGGCTCTGGTTTGACCTATACTAAGACTGGCGGTGCAGATACGGCTTTGTTTAGTCTCAACTCTACTACAGGGGCATTGTCTTTTAGCGTTGCACCAGACTTTGAGAATCCAGGAGATGTTGGTACAGACAATGTGTATAATGTTCAAGTAACTGTAACTGACTTGGATATCTTAACTGATGTTCAGGATCTTGTAGTAACAGTTACTGATGTCAATGAAATTCAATGTGAATCCCTACCAACAAGTGGAGATTGGATAATTAACTCAAGTTGTTCTCTTGAAAATAATTTTACCAGTCCTGCAAATATCCTAGTTCAAGTTGAGGCAATACTTACTATTCCCAATGGTGTAACGCTAACTATTCCTTCAGGAAATAACATTTCAGTTGTCTCAGGAGGTGGTATATTGATAGAGTTGGGTGGAACTGTAATAGTTGTTTCCTAATCCTTCCCAAAAAATAATTTTAAAATAAAACAATTGAATCGAATACCAAAAAATCGATTGTTGTTTTAAATGAAACCAAATAACGAGGATATGCTAGAAAATCCTAATTGAAACTTAGATGCTTCCATCTTTTTTCGCGTTTTCCTTTTTCTATCTGTCCACTTCTTCAAAGTTTACCCCTTGAATATCAGCAGGTATTATAGATCCTCGTCATAACAAGTTCACAAAAGTGAAATTTAAGTAGTTCTTAGTAAAATCCTAAAATTTATCCATATTTTTATATCAAATTCTTACAAACGTTTATTGATTTGGATACTACGTATCCTTCCCAAAAAATAATTTCACATATTAAAATTGACTATAACTTTTAAGCTAAAATGCATTTACTATGAAATTGTTCTTGTGTTTGTAAATTGCAATTTTTGCATTCATAGATAGATGGATTTTCACAGGTGTTACAGGTTTCCAAAATGCTTAATTCTATTCCACATTTTCTGCAGGATTCAGTTCTCATAATGCTTTAAAATAAAGAAATGTCATTTAAAGGGTTTGAAAATTAGTGGTGACTAATTAGCTCTTTCTAATTTTTCTAGCAACTTGTTCTCATTCTATAGAATCAAAATGAATTTGTCTTCCCAAAAAATAATTTCAAAAAAAATAAAATTTAATCCCTGTTTGCTCTAAGTTTTACTAGATATACTCCAGCGCCTACAATTCCTGCAACTGCTGGTACCATCCAAATCATACTTGACAGGCCTGCAATTACTAGTGCTGTAGATTCAGTTGGTAAGAGTTCCCCTGCTACTATAGTTGGAGGTACACACCAAGCAAGTTCACGAGTAGTTCCCTCTGGACAAATTCCTGGAACAATAGTAGTGCATTGGTCACCTGAAGGTATGGTTACTCCATCTGGACAAGTTGCGAAAACAATAGTAGTGCATAATCCATCTCATCAGGATCACTTCCATCTAGACAAACTGGTGTGGTATGGCCAGTTCCTGCAAATGCAGTGCTTGCCATTCCTGCAGTAAGTAATAGGGCAAAAATCCCATATATTGAAATTGTCTTCTTCACATATACTCTAGAAAATAATTCTTTGATAAACTAATGTGTGTAATAAGTGGTTCTGACCGGTACGATAAAAATTGTAGCAGTACAAGTAAATGGAAATAATTTTAATTGACTAAATTTACTTTTCTAAAAAAATTTATCACAAAAGGGAATTTTCTTGAATAAAAACATGTGAAAGTAAATATTGTTACTGAACTAAATTTAATACAGTTTCTGTTGTAACAAAAATATGCGTCAGTTCAAATGTGTCAGTTGTGAAAAAATAAATAAATCTAGAATTTGTAATTGTCCAACTTGTGGGCATTATACTTGGATAAGAATAAGGTAAGGTTATTTGGCATACAATAAAATAATAAAATTTTAAAAAAATGTAACAATCCAAAATTTATAATTTATTATCCTTCCCAAAAATTAATTTTAGTCTTTTGAATCTGATAAAGCATTAGTTAGGGTGTATGGGCCCGAAGGGCTTCGATCCCTTGGCTCACCGGTTATGAGCCGGTTACTCTACCAAGCTGAGTTACGGGCCCTGCAAAAATGTGAGAAATCTTCAGTTTAAAATGTTATGAGTTTAACAGTATTCTTCATAACAACTATCAAGCAACAAGTTTTGCGCAGAGATGGATTGTTCTGCAATCTGCATCAAGTCATCGGTGCTAGTAGATGATGTCTCTAAAATATTCTGCCACGCTGCTGCATGTCGAATATCAGCTTCGGTATGGAGTTTGAAATATTCGGTAGCATTATCATTTGACATTCCATAAAATTTTGCCATTCCCTCGAGTTTTGTTTGGCTAATTTTTGGAATTTCTTTCTCAAAGGCATACATTGCACATGAGCCACCCTCATAGGTATTCATCAAATCAGATAGATTTGAAACTGCTTTTTTGGTTTTATCCAAACCATCGTAATTTATCAATTCCTCCTCTGAGATACCAAGCTCACCGGAAAACTTTATCCAAGGATGGATATGATCTGCCTCTTCTTGTTGATTATCAATTAATTCCTTAATTTGTGATTTTGGTGCTTTTTCTATAATGGGAGTCATAAAGGAAGGCACTGCTTTAACCACCTGAAAGTATTCTTTAGAGTATCCCGCTAAAGATTCAAGGGTTAGTTTACCATCAGACCACATCTCATAAAATGGATGCTTTAGTAAGCTTCGTGTTTCAATCCTTTCATCTATTCTTTTAATCAAACCCATACCATAATTCCTTAATCACCAGTAAAAAATCTTTGTTGTTTACAAAAGATTTTATGGATAAAATATTGAATTTGATTGGGTTCCAGTGGTGTAGACCGGTCAAGCATACTGCCCTTTCAAGGCAGTGATCCCGGGTTCAAAATCTTACGATGAAAATCCCGGCTGGAGCACCAAGATTTATTTAGTAATGATAAAAAATTTTTGATCAGGACATCTTGGACAGGAAAAATTTAGAGATCAATCCTTTACTTCAAACATATGGGAAGTATATTGATAAAATAAATCGTTCTTTGGATAAAGAATTAGACCTTTATTCTGAATCAGAATTCATTGAACCTCTAAAATATTCTCTAGATGGCGGAAAACGAATTAGGCCAATAATACTAATTTTGGCAGCTGAAAGTGTAGGGAAGATTGATGATAATACTTTGGTGGCATCCTGCGCTGTTGAATTCTTACATATGGAGTCAATAATTCATGATGATATTATTGACAATGAAATATTGAGAAGACAAAAGGATCCATTTCACATTAAATACGGATATAACACAAGCATTTTGACTGGAGATTTTGTTTTAGGTTTAATTCTTGGGATTTCCTCTAGACTTGATAACGCAAGGATAACAAAAGAATTGTCAAGCACAGCCATGTTAATGAGCGAAGGAGAGATGATCGAAAATAGACTAGAAGCCAGTGAGGACGTTACATTTGATGATTATCTTAAGGTAATTGAATATAAAACGGCAGTTGCATTTCAAGCAGCATCAAGAATTGGAGCCATTATTGGAAAAGGTAGTGAAGAAGAAATAGAATCGTTAACTGAATATGGAAAAAATATCGGGATCGCCTATCAGATTAGAGATGATTTGTTGGATTGGAAAAATGAAGATAAATTATTTAATTTGCTAATCAAAAAAAGTTCTGATCCAAGAATTGTATTTGATAAAATGGAAGAGCTTTTAAAAATTTATTCTGAAAAAGCAAGAAAGGGATTACGAATGATCCCAGATAGTGATGCCAAGATGAATCTAGATAATTTAATAAAATTTACAACATTTAAGGCATAAATCCTGTACTAATTACAGGTGTTGCAAACTCTACAAATTTGATTATTGGATCTGGATAGACACCAAAGCCTACCAAGAAGATAATAGAGAAAATTATTACGGCGATAATGGATTTTGGTTCTGATACTCTCTTTTCTGTTTCTCCCTCAAAATACATTTTTCTTATTATCCAACCATAGTATGCTAATGAAAGAGCGCTGTTAAGAACTCCGGCGATTGCAAGCCAAGGAGCCCACCACAAAGCAGAACCTGCATCTAATGCACCACCAAACAGCATTATTTTACTCCAAAACCCAGCAAGTGGAGGGACACCGGCAAGTGCCAGTAATGAGATAGTTAATCCAAGGGCAGTAATAGGCATTCTTCTACCTAATCCCTTTAGTTTATCCAAATTAGTAACTGCAAGAGTTGTGACTATTCCAGTTACTGCAATGAAGGCCATTCCTTTCATTACTGCATGGTTTAAGATTTGGTAAAGAGATCCTTGTAATCCAAGTGAACTATAGGGAGACACTGCAAGTCCAATGAGAATGTATCCTGCATGTGCGATACTTGAATATGCCAACATTCTTGTCAGACTCTTTTGCATAATGGCTGCAACATTACCAATCGTCATGGTCATGATAGCTAAGATTCCAAGAGCTAATGTCCAATCAAGATTAAGGACCACCATTCCAAGAACTACTATTCGAATTGTAGCTGCGAATCCTGCTTTTTTGGTTCCCGCTGCTAATAATGTTGTAATAGTTGGTGGGGCACCTTCGTATGTATCAGGTAACCATTGATGAAATGGTACTAGACCCATCTTGAACCCAAATCCTGCAATAAACATTCCAACTGATAATAATGCAAGTGGAAGAAGTGTTGGGTCTAGATTCGAATATCCTTGTATGACTTCACCAATATTTGTTGAACCAGTAATTCCATAAGTAATTGATATGCCATAAACAATGATGGCAGATGATAATGCACCAAACAAAAAGTACTTTAATGCTGCTTCATTTGATTGTGGATTTTTCTTGATAAATCCAACCAGGGCATATGTTGGAATACTCATTAGCTCCCATGCAACGAATAGCATTAACAAATCAGTCGAATATGCAACTAGTACCATTCCAATTGTGGAAAGTAAAATTAACGAGTAGTAGATCGCAGGATAGTTTTGCTTCCTCATATAATTAAAGGAACCAACTGTTGTGAAGATTGCTACAATTAGCATTGCAATAGCGAAGAATCCTCCAAAGGCATCATCAACAATTACGTCTTCGGAGAATAATGCAGATGGAAGAATATTTTCGGCAAGGAATTGATAACCCACATACCCAATTGAAATAATTAACGCTGCAAATGCAATAACGGCATAAAATGAGTTTGAACCTTTTTCTTTTCGTATTACGTTAATTACAGGTAAAATTACTCCGGCAACACCGAGTATGGCTATGATTACAAGTGGGGTTGAACTAATTTCTAGCATATCATAATTCTCCTAAATCAACAATATCAGGACTACGAATAGTAATCCTGCTCCAAATACGAATAGGTATGATTGAGATACACCTGTCTGAGTGCCTTGAACTACTCTTGCACTCCATACTACAGCCTTTTGGAATCCATCATTCATCCCATAATCAATCGCAGTCTTCTCAAAGTATCTGAATACTGCTCTTGAAAGCCATAGTGGGGCTATAACAAAGCACCAGTAGATTATTGCGTTTAGATACCATCTGTTTAGGATGGTTTTGTGAATAGCATAAAAGACGATATTTGAATTTACAAATTTTGTAGCATCAACCCATCTTCCAATATAGAAAATATAACCCAATCCAATTCCTGTGGCAAAGGCTACCAAGGATGAACCTAACGCAACAGGATTAAGCCCCTGTAAAAATCCGGGTAGAATGGATTCTCCTGTTTCATGATTAACCGTATGAATGCCATAAGAATTTTCAAGAAACTCCGTGAACAAATGATGTATACCTTCTTCGGCAGACAATCCAATTATTCCAATACCAATAGTTAGAACTGCAAGAATTCCATATGGAACCCACATTGAAAGTGGTGCCTCATGAATGTGATGCCCTTCCTCTTCCATCTTTTCAATGTGCTTGCTTGGTTTTCCATAAAATACCAGACCAATCATCCTTGTAGTATAAAATGCAGTAATAACGGCAGTAAGAACTGCAATTATGTAAAGTGGCATTGCCCATTCATTTCCAGATTCAAAGACTGCAGCAAAAATTGCATCCTTACTCCAAAAACCAGTTGTAATAAACGGAGCTCCCATTAAACCAAGCCCCGCAGCCCACATGAAGGCATATGTTTTCTTCATGTGTTTTCGAAGTCCTCCCATATCTGTCATAAATCTAGAACCGACAACATGTAACAACGAACCTGCTGCCATAAAGAGAGATGCCTTAAACATTGCATGAGAAATCAAATGGAAAAATCCTGCAGTATAACCATCGACATATTGTTGGGATAGTCCTGCAACACCTAATGCCATCATCATGTAACCTATTTGAGAACCCGTAGAATAAGCAAGAACCTTTTTAATTTCGGGATTAACCATTCCCTGAGTTGCAAGTAACAATGCGGTGATTGCACCGACCCATGCAACAATTTCAAAGAATTGATCTGCAAGTATTCCTGCTGCTCCCAGGGCAAAGACTATTGGCCCTATTCTTGCGACAAGGAAGACACCTGCCTTTACCATTGTTGCGGCGTGAATTAATGCAGATACTGCAGTTGGGCCAGTCATTGCCTCTAAAAGCCACTCGTTTAGTGGGAATTGAGCTGATTTTCCCATTGCACCTCCAAATAATAGAACAAAAGCAGGAACCAACAATCCTTGTGCAGACATGGTTTCTGCCCAGGTAAAGTCGCCCATTAATTCCTTAAACCCAAAGGTTCCGGCAAACAAAAAGATCAATAGCATTCCTGCAATCATCATTACATCTCCAACTTTGGTCATGATGAAGGCCTTCATTCCTGCATGTGTAGGTGAGTAGTAATCTAACAGACCCAAAACAGTTCTTCCTTCAACGCCAACGTGATCCTTCTTTTTGTCACGATACCAAAAGCTGATCAATGCATAAGATGCAAGTCCTACACCTTCCCATCCAAAGAAGACTTGTAGTAAGTTATCAGATAAGACAATAAGTTGCATGGAACCAATAAAGAACAGCATCCAGAACCAAAATCTGGCAATATCCTTATCTCCTTTCATGTATCCTGTGCTGTAAATCATAATCAAGAAGGATATCCACCCAACAACGTTTGCCATGATTACCGAAAGTGGATCAGCTAATACCCCTCCCTTTAGACCTAATGCATCAATCCAAGTTATTTGATGATGGATTTCACTTGCATCTAATGTAACTGGTAAAAGTGAAGCTGCAGAAAGAGCACTCATTAGAACAACTGCAACTGCAACATAGCCCGTTGCATTCTTTGAGGCTTTTGCAACTGCAGGTATTATCAAGGCAGCTGCAAATGGTAAAATCCAAACCATCCACGCAGCAGCAGAAGTAGCTTCAAATGGTAAACCTAATGCTTCAGTAGCCATTTACTAACCCCCTAAAACTCCATTCATGTATGGAACTATTGTCTTCAAGAAAATATCTGGATAAATTCCAACTACTATTGTAAATCCAGCCAGTGCCATCATTGGTGCTGTCATGTACCAACTTCCTTCTGTTACCTTTTCAAGATGTTCAGGTGTCTTTCCAAAGAAGACCCGTTTTAACATCCAGAGCATGTAGGCCATGGTTAACGCAGTTGCAACAAGTCCTAAACCAAAAGTAACTGCTCTTACTGTGGAGCCTTCTTCAATAGCAGTTTCTAACGCGCCATAAAATAGAATCCATTCTCCCATAAATCCGCTTGTTGGTGGAATGCCCATAATTGTTAAAGCACCAATAACTGCACAAACAGCAGTAATAGGCATCTTTCCTGCAAGTCCACCAAGTTTTGTAATGCTTCTGGTACCAACCTTAACAATAATAATTCCAGCCATCATGAAGAGAATTCCTTTTCCAAGTGCGTGAGTAACATACATCATTTCAGCCCCTGCCAAACCAAGTGCAGACATTGAACCTATACCAAACAGAATGTAGCCCATCTGGCTAATACTTGAATATGCAAGTAGCCTTTTTAGATCATCTTGCATTAATGCCATTGCACCACCGTAAAACATTGTGACAAGACCCCAAATATGGAACCAAATTGAAAGTTCAGCAAATGTTGACGGTAAAAATTCTACAATTAATCTAAATATTCCATAAGCACCAATACCAATCATTGCAGGGGAAAGAAGAGCACTGATTGGAGTTGGCGCTGAACCGTGAACATATGGCAACCAGATATGGAACATAAATACTGCCAGCTTAACTCCAAGACCAATGGATATTGCAACGGCCGAGGCCAATACAATATCTTGTGGGATTTCAGATTCTTTAATATCTGCAAAGTCAAAGCTGCCAATCGTAAGACCTATCATCAAGAATCCCAATAACAAAACAACTGCCCCAGCATGTGTCCATAACAAAAACATTAAACCAATCTTTCTTCTTGGACCGTCTCCCCAAAGAGCTACTAAGAAGAAACCGGGAATTAGCATAACCTCAAAGAAAACATAAAATTCAATTAGGTTTGTTGAAAGTACTGTTCCGAGCATTCCCATCGCAAAGACAAGATAAAGTGCAAAGTATAATCCTGATTTTGCATTTACATAATTTGTAAGAGAACTAGAAGATACAATAGTTGATTGGCCACTACTTGATTGAATTTCATTTTGTTCTTCTTTGTATTGCTCATGGAATTTGTGAATCATGTATGGTTTTGAATAGAGTGCCAGAATTGTACTTAGGACATAAATTATAATTGCAAATGGTGATGCCAATCCATCAAGCAAGAATCCAAATTCACCAAACATTGTAGTCCATGGATAGTGTTCTTCGGTTGTTCCGCCTAGTGCTGCTTGAATTACTAGAATTGTAGTATAAAGTAGAATCGCAAATGTAAACCACATTGCTGGAGTTGGGCCCATTTTTCTTCCAAGAATATAAGCAACAGGTGATAAAAGTAGAGGTAAGAAAACTGCCTGTAAAAGTGCATATTCCATTATCCTTTCAAACTCCTAAAGTCAGTAATATCGATATTATGATACATTCGGTATGCAACAATAATCAATGAAAGTCCTACTGCTACTTCAGCTGCTGCAATGGCAATTGAGAATAAAGCTAAGGTTTGACCACCACTGTGTGGCAAGAACCTTCCAAAGGCTACCATGTTGAGATTTGCAGCATTAATGATAATTTCAATGGCAAATAACATTCGAATAAAATTTCGTTTTACGGCAAGACCATAAATTCCAATGCCCAATAAGGCAACAGACACCAATACAAACTCAGTTAACTCGTTGGTCATTCTCCTCATCTACCCTTCTTGCTAAAACTAGTGCAGCAGTTACGGCACCGGATAAAATTAATCCCATCAAAATCAATGCTGGCCAATAATATGTCACAAAGTCCTTACCAATTTCTCTAAAATCTACTGGAGGTTCATCTGTAGTGATTTGTTTAATTCCAGAATCTAAAATGACTGCACCTAATGAGACCATCATAACTAACATTAATGCGATACCTACAAATTTTCTCCTCTTGTCCTCAACTTTTTTGAAGATCAGTTCTCGTTTTACCAGCATTACTGTAAATAGAATCAAAACCGCAATTGAACCAACATAGACTGCCAGTTGAAACATTGCAACAAATGGGGAATCTAAAAGTAAAAAGAATCCCGCTATTCCACCGAGGGTTCCCATCAATGCAATAGAACCATAAATTAAAGATCTTAATTCTAAGGCTGCAATTGCACTTCCAATTGTAATTACAGATAAAGCAAGAAAGGCAGCATCAGCCATGTGTTGCACCTCTATCAGAAATTAGTATTTCAGAATCTTGAGCAACATATGGTTTTACCTGTAACTGAGCAGGAGTGTAAATCAACCCTTCCTTGCTAAATGAAGAAAGTTCATAGTCATTTGTCATATACAATGCATAAAATGGACATGCATCAACACAAAGTCCACAAAATACACATTTTCCATAATCAATTTGTGGCATTATGGATTTTTTATTTTGTTTCCATTCGTCTGGAACCTTTACCATCCCAATTGCCTCAGCAACACCTTCACATGCAATTGAGCAAAGTTGACACCCAGTACAATGATCATGGAATAACATGTGTCGTCCCTTTAGTCCTGCAATTCCCACACCAGTCGTAGGATCGTATTGATAACCATCCCCTACAAATTTTAATTTCTCTTCAGGATAACGAAGGGTAAATCGTTTAACGGCAAGGTGTTTAATTCCTGAATTTAATGCCTTGATAATTCCAGTAGCAGTTCCCATTAGAATAATCCTCCAGGCCCCAAGATTCCAGCATACAGCAAGCCAAGAGCTATAAAGAGGTTAACGAATGCAAGTCCAATTAGTTTCTTCCATCCCAAGTCTAATAACAAATCAATCCTAATTCGAGGAAATACACCCCTTGGTAGAAGTACGAAGAAAATTACTCCAACAGTTTTGAGTACAAACCAGATTGTTCCATTTAGCATCTCCTGTGAAAAGACCGGAAGTCCTGGGATCTGCGCTGTTACCGGTCCTAATTCGATTCCCTTTGTTATTATCTCCTCTGGGAATGGTGGCCAGAACATTGGTCCATTCCACCCTCCAAGAAATACCACTACGAAGAGACCTGCAAATGCATATAGTTTCAAATAACTTCCTAATTGAACTAAACCATACATCATACCGGATAATTCAGTTAACCAACCTGCTACAATCTCACTCTCGGCTTCTGGTAAGTCAAATGGAATCCTTTCCAATTCAGCCAACATTGTAATAAAGAAAACAATGGCTCCAATTGGGAAAAATATAATCCAAGGGAAACTTGATTGACTCGCAGCAATCTCAGAGAGATTCAAAGTCCCAGTTACAATAACAACACCAAGAAATGAAAGAATTAGAGGTATTTCAAAAGAGACCATTTGGAATAAAGCCCTAATTCCACCAATGAATGGGAATTTACTGTTGGCAGCCCACGCAGACAAAATAGTAATTATTGGAAAAAATCCGATTACTGCAAAAACCGCAAGAAGCCCTACATCTACGTCAGCTACAACCCATCCAGGAGAAACGGGTATTAGCGCAACAAATGCAGCAGCTGTTGCTACAAACAAAACGGGAGCTGCCCAAAAAAGTGGTTTGTCAGCTTTTGCAGGAATGATGATTTCTTTTGAAATTAATTTTAATCCATCACCCATCAATTGTAAAATACCTTCTATTTTTCCACAATAGAAAGGTCCAACTCTTAATTGGAGTTTTGCCAACATTTTTCGCTCAGCGAAGATAGTTCCTGCAGCTATTAATGCTGCAAAACCAAATCCTGGAAACGCAGCAACTCTAAAAAGATCAGTTGACATAAAGGCCTTGATAATTGGAAGTGTTCTGGAAGGATCCGCTATCCAAGTTAATGCAAGAAAAGGTGTGAGTAATTCACCATTGATTACAGGCATTTCAATAAAAAATAAAATGATAAAAACTGCTGGAATACCCATCAATACAAGAATTAGAAGACCCCAAAATCCAACGTCTAAGATAGACTTGATAAATTCACTTAGCTTGAAATTTGGTGCAATAACTGACATTTATCGGTCTGCCTCCACTGGCCAATAATTAAGACTCCAATATATCGATGGCATGTTTCCAAGTTTTTCCCCCATAAGAAGTTGAGGTAATGCAATTAGATTTCTAAATGATGGGACACTAAGTTTTACTCTGTATGGCTCTGGTTTTTTGTCTGAAACAATATAACATCCTAGGGCTCCTCTCCCTGATTCAACTCGTTTGTATACTGAATCAAATCCCCCTTTAGGATTTGGTTTTAATTTAACTCTAACAGAACCTGATTTTGGCATTTTTTGTAAGGCATCTCGGATTATTCTACAACTTTCCATCATGTCAAGCCATGGAATTTTTGATCTAGCATAGGAATCGCCACTTTTCATCACATTTGTTTGAAAATCTAATTCATCATAGACATCATAGGGTTCTTTCTTTCTAACATCGTAATCAACCCCACTTGCTCGAAGAACTGAACCTGTGGTACCTAATCTTATGGCATCTTCGCGTGAGAGTACTCCGGTCTTTTCAGTTCTAGAAATTAGAATTGGATTGTCATAGAAAATATCGGCATATTCTTTAATTCTTTTTTCAAAGTAATTTACCTGTCGTAAACAAACATCTTCAAAGTTTGCAGGTAAATCATTTCGAATACCTCCTGGAATAAAATAAGAGTGAGTAACTCTTGCCCCCGTCATTTTTTCTAAGAGATCAATTAAGAGTTCACGATCCCCTGCAGGCCACATAAACATTGTAGAATGACCTAAAAAGATTCCATAGATTGCAAGCCAATACATGGTGTATACACACCGATTCAATTCAGCTGCAATTACTCTGACATATTTTGCCCGTTCGCTAATCTCCAGACCAAGAAGTTCTTCAACTCCTAAAACATAAGGATATAAGATATTACAAGAGTCGTGTATAACTGGTCTTTCTAAGTGAGGAATGTTTAGAACATAATTCCTATACTCTGCCATCTTTTCTTCTCCACGGTGAACATAGCCTGGATCAGGATCACATGCAACAATATAGTCTCCATCAATTTGTACAATTATTCTCATATGTCCAGAACCTGGATGTTGTGGCCCAACATTGAGAGTCATAATCCTCTCGTCCGCCCTTTGAATTGCCAATCCTGGTGGTAGTGATGGTATACTCATTTCTATCTACCTTTATTCCTAAAGTCTTTTCTTAATGGTGGTAAGTCTGCCCAATCTTCTGGTAAAAGTAACCGTCTGTTATCTGGATGACCTTCAAAGTAAACCCCTAACATTTCAAAAACTTCCCTTTCGTGAAATTCTACACTGTAGAATATATCTCTAAGACTAGGTAATTTTGTTGCATCATTACCTGGAATTGGATCTTCTTCTCTTTGGGCTCTTGTCGCCAATTCAAGAATTTGTCTACTTAATGTCGGATCAGTATAAGAACTCAAATGATATACGACTTCAATTTCTTTATCTGCAGGATAATCTACTCCTGCCACAGAATCTACATGATCATAATTTAAAACATCTCTTGCAAACTCAGCAACTTCATGAATAGCAGATCTAGTGACCTTAATTCCTACTCTATCTGGTTTTACAAAAGTTATAGTAGTTTTTTCACCAAAATTTTCAATTATTTTATCTGCTATTCCTTTTTCAAACGTAGATAATTCAATCTCTTCTTTTGGTGGAGTTTTTGCAGGAGCGGATTTTTTTGCTGGAGTTGGTTTTTCTGGGGCTTTATCAGCAGTGGAATTAGATTCTTCTGGTATTTTTTCAATCGTATCTTTTTCTGAACTCATTATACAAACTTCCTAGCCTTCATCCTCTTGATTTTTTCTTGAAGTAACATACATCCTTGAATAAGAGTTTCAGGTCTAGGTGGGCAACCTGGAACATACACATCTACTGGTAAAATTCCATCAATACCTGGAAGAACATTGTACGAATCAAAATACAATCCACCGGTAATAGCACAAGCTCCCATTGCAATTACATATTTTGGTTCAGGCATTTGATCATAAACTAGACGTAAACGTGGGGCCATCTTTCTGGTAATAGTTCCTTGAACCACAACTAGATCACATTGTCTTAATGATCCAAATGCTTCAATAATACCAAATCGCTCAACGTCGTATCTTGGACTGGACGCAGCTCCAAACTCTACACTGCAACAGGCTGTTTCAATGTGTACGGGCCATAAGGACCAAATTCTTCCCCAATTGATTGCATAACCTAATGGTTTATCAATTGCTTTTTCTAAAATATCCCCTAGTTTTCCTATAAACACATTAGCGTTTTGCGGAGTTATCAGATCTTTTAGCAACTTAATCCCTCAAGATAATAATTCTGATTAGTATAAAAAACTACCAAATGTTTCTCCTCCCAGATTGATATAAAGCAAAAGCCATTGCAGAAAATATTATTGCTAAAAATCCAATGATAGGAAGTGTGGCCTCTTTTGGAAGATATAAAATAGTACTCCCCCATGCATAAAGAAAAATTGCAACCACATCAAAAACTACAAACATCAAAATGTACGCATAATACTGCATCATAAAGTGAGTTCGTCCTTCTCCAGTTGGGACTTGACCACATTCCATTGGTAAAAATTTTACTGGATTACTTCTTTTTTGTGGAGAAAGCATTCTTGAAATTACAAGAGCAGGCGCCATTGCAGCTACGGCAAATCCAAACATCAATACAACGGTACTGTAATTGCCCGCTAATTCCCCGACCAATTTAGCTTTGAACCCAAGTTTTTGTATAAAAAGGTATGCACATTTTTTTTGATCTAGTTTTTTTAAAACTGAGTCTTGGTAAAGTACTTTATAGGATAACCACCAAAAGTGATCATGTCATTGGATATTGGTGATATTGCCCCAAATTTTGAACTTCCTGATACCGAACTGAAGATGCGGACTTTGGATGAATTTGGAGGAAAGAAAATCATATTATCGTTCATTGTTGCTGCAAGCTCTCCTGTTTGTGAAGCTGAACTATGCACCTTTAGAGATTCTTGGCAGGAAATCTCAGATCTTGGGGCACAAATCATCGCAATCAGTAATGATGGTCCATTTGCAAATAAAGCGTTTACAGAAAAACACAACTTCAAATTTCCATTATTAGGAGATTATAATAGTAAAACAATTCGTGATTATGGGATTTTGATGCCAGATTTACTTCACATAAAAGATTACAATGCTGCAAAACGTTCTGTTTTTGTAATAATGGAAGATGGGAAAGTTGGTTACAAGTGGGTATCAGAAGACCCATTAAAAGAACCAAACTATGAAGAAATTAAAAAGTTTCTAAAATAAGAAAAACTTATTCTATTTCTGCAACAGCGTCGCCTTTTGCGACTGTTCCACCTTCTTTAATTTTGATAGATTTTACAGTTCCATCCTTGTGTGCTTTGACACCAACTTGCATTTTCATGGATTCTAAAGTACAAATAACATCTCCTTTCTTTACAGAATCTCCCTCGACAACTGCAATTGATACAACCTTTCCGGGAATTTGACTTTTTAAAGATAATTGTGCATCACCACTGCTACCTCCTCCAGTGTTTTTGTAAACAATTTCATCAAAGTGACTGTTTGTATTTAGAGTGATTGGGGTATTATCTATTACAAGATTCATTTGGTTTGTAGATTGTTCAAGATATTTTGCTCTATGATATTTTTGATCTAAAATAAATTCAATACCATTTGAATTCATATTTAGAATTTTTAACTTGTGTTCGTCATCATTGATCTTAATTACATATTCATTATTCCCAAGATTTTCTGTAATGTTTCCGTCAAAGGATTTTTCAATATCTTGTATTTTATAATTCATTATTTATCAACCTAATCTATTTTTCCAATTGGAGTTATTATTAGCACGGTTTTGTATACGGCTTTTAAAGTATTCAGAATAAATTATTGCTGCAGCTAAAGCTGCTTCACTTTTTTCTTCTTTTTCTTTTTTAAGATCGTTAGTCAATCTATCAATCATGTCATAACGCTTAAGGAAATCAGTGGATAGATCTCCATTTTTATATTCATCAGAATTTAGAATTGTTTTATAGAGAGGGATTGAAGTTTCTACGCCTTGAATGTAAAAATCGTTTAAAGCTGACAACATTCGAGTTCTAGATTCTTCAAATGTTTGACCCCATGTACAAAGTTTTGCCATAAGTGAATCATAAAATGGAGAAACGGTACATCCAGGATATAGATAAGTATCACATCGAACGCTTGGTCCTGCAGGAATTGTTACGTCTGGAACAGGGCCTGTTGAGGGGGCAAAATCAAAGAAGGTATCTTCTGCATTTATTCTGCACTCTATAGCATAACCATTCATTTTTAGATCGCTTTGTTTGAATGGAATGGCTTCTCCATTTGCAATATCTATTTGTAATTTGACCAAATCCAATCCCGATACAAGTTCAGTAATTGGATGTTCAACTTGTAATCGAGCATTAATTTCTATAAAATAGAATTCTCCGTTATCAGCTCGAAGGAATTCAGCAGTTCCCAGGTTAGTATATCCCACTGCGTCAGCTGCTTTACAAACTATTTCACCTATTCGGGCTCTTGTTTCTTCATTAACTGCAGGTGAAGGAGTTTGTTCAATTAATTTTTGATTACGTCTTTGAATAGAACATTCTCGTTCAAAAATGTGAACAGTGTTCCCATGAGTATCTCTTGCCATTTGATATTCAATGTGCCTTGTTTTTTCAAGGAATTTTTCTACAAGGATTGCAGATTTTCCTACAGCTGCAATAGATTCACCTGTAACAGATTCGTATCCTTCATGTAATTCTTTATCACTAGTTACTATTCTAATTCCACGACCACCACCACCATAAACAGATTTTAACATTACAGGATAACCTATTTGATTTGCAATCTTTTCTGCATCATCGGCATCTTTCACTAAACCAGGACTACCAGGTACAGTCGGTACGTTAGCTTTTAACATTGCGTCCTTGCATTTCATTTTATCACCACAAAGATTCATTGAATCTGCAGATGGGCCGATGAAATTAATTTTATTTTTTTCACATAATCTTGCAAAGTCATCATTTTCAGAAAGAAATCCATAACCTGGGTGAACAGCATCAGTCCCTGATGATAACATAACGTCTAGAATTTTTTCTTGGTTAAGATATGATTTGGCGGGAGCTGCCTCTCCAATATGATAAGATTCGGTAGCTTGTTTTACGTGTAAAGAATTACGATCTTCATCAGAATAAACTGCAACTGTTTTGATTCCAAGTGCTTTACATGTTCTAATTACACGTAAAGCAATTTCTCCTCTGTTTGCAACAAGTACTTTTTCAATCATTTTAAATCATAAATTGATGTTTCCATGTTTTCTTGGAAGTTGTTTTTCTCTTTTATTTTCAAGCATTTCAAGAGCTTTAATTAGCATAGGTCTTGTCTCAGCGGGATTAATTACATTATCAACAGTTCCATGAGATGCAGCTACGTAGGGATTCTCGAATTTTTCTGCAAATTCGTCAATCAATTGTTTTTTAAGACCTTCTGGGTCTTCTGCATTTTGAAGATCTTTTCGGTACATGATTTTTACGGCTGCTTCTCCGCCCAAAACTGCACATCTGGCAGTAGGCCATGCATAGTTAATATCAGTTCTAAGATTTTTACTTCCCATTGCAATGTATGCACCACCATATGCTTTACCAATAACTAAAGTAATTCTTGGAACGGTTGCTTCACAAAATGCATAGAGTAGTTTACTTCCATGTCTAATGATTCCATTATGTTCCTGATTAGAACCTGGCATGTAACCAGGGGTGTCGACTAATGTGATAAGGGGTATGTTAAATGCATCACAAAATCTGATAAAGCGTGCTGCCTTGTTTGATGAATCAATATCAAGTGCCCCTGCGAGATACATAGGATTGTTTGCCACAAACCCTACAACTCTACCATTCATCCTTCCGTAGCCAACTACAATATTTGGTGCAAACAACTCATGCACTTCAAAGAATTCATGATTATCTACAATTGAATTAATGATTTCTTTCATGTCGTAGGGTTGTACAGGATTTTCGGGAATAATGTTAATCAGATTGTGATCTAATCTATTTGGATCATCATCAGTTGTAATTTTAGGTGGTTCTTCTGTATTATTCTGCGGTAAATAAGAAAGTAATTTTTTAAGGTAGTCCATACACTCGTATTCATTTTTTGCTACAAAGTGAGCTACCCCACTTTTTGTACCATGCGTCATTGCACCACCAAGATCTTCAAATGAAATTTCCTCACCTAATACAGTCTTTACTACGTCAGGTCCAGTAACAAACATAGTCCCAACTTTATCTACCATAATTACAAAGTCTGTCATGGCAGGTGAATATACAGCACCACCCGCAGAAGGGCCAAGGCTTGCAGTAATTTGTGGAATTACTCCAGAAGCTAGTTGATTATAATAAAAAATATCTGCAAATCCATCAAGACTCATAATTCCTTCTTGAATTCTTGCACCCCCAGAATCCATTATTCCAATAATCGGACATCCTGTTTTAAGAGCATGGTCAGTTAGTTTAGTAATTTTTTTCGCACCCATTTTACTTAATGTACCTCCAAGTACAGTGAAATCATAAGCAAACACAAAGATTTGTCGACCATTTACCATTCCATAGCCACCAACTACACCATCTGTAAAAAATTTCTTTTTCTGCATATCATATTCATGATAATGATGAGTCGTTAAAGGATCAATTTCGGTAAAAGTTCCTTCATCTAGCAGAAGATTTATTCTCTCTCGAGCGGTAAGTTTTCCTTTATCATGTTGGGCTTTGATACGATCTTGCCCTCCTCCTAGTAATGATGTCTTTTCTCTCTTCGAAAATCCCTCTATTTTATCAGAGTGCATCTTGCTATCTAGGAATACCATCTACTTATTAATTTAGTTGGAATTTGCCCAAAATAATAGAATTTAAAATTTGAAAAAAATTAATAATTTAATCCATTTTAAAAAAAATGGAATCATAATTACAGAAATACATTTAACTAAAGTAAAGAGAAATCAAGGTATATGGTTTCTGAGATGAAAGCCAAGGTAGTCTACACGGAGTTATTAAAAGAGGATTTAGTAGTAATTCGGATACTTCCTGACGAAGGTATGCCAAATTACATAACTGGTCAATTTCTCACAATAGGTGTTACTGTTCCCACCGAAAATTATAAACTTGTTAGAAGGGCATATTCAATAGCATCTCATCCTGAAAACAAGGAATATTTTGAATTTGTAATTAGGTGGGTTAGAAATCCATTGCCAGGACGAGTTACGACTATGCTTTTTCATGCAAGTGTTGGTGATGAAGTAAAATTGGGACACCCGACTGGAAACGCTCTGTTGATTAATGAGAAACTTCCTAATGGAGAAAAGGATACAAGAAGAATTGTCTGTGTGGGTGGAGGTACAGGTCTGGCACCATTCATTGCTTATGCTAATCACCTACATGATGTGGGGGATAAACGTGAATTGATAGTTTTTCATGGAGCAAGTTATGTTGATGAATTAAGCTATAGAAGATTACTCACAAATTTGGAGGATGAAAGTAAAAGGAGAGGAAAAGATCAATGGAATTTTAAATATAGAGCAGCGATTAGTAGACCTAAAGAATTCTTTAATCGTTCTTGGGGCGGACATGTGGGTAGAGTTGAATCATTTTTCAAGGAAGATAAAAAAACTGGGTTATCACCATTGGATGAACTAGTAGGTGAAAAATGTACTCCTGAAAATACCTATATCTACATTTGCGGATATCAAGGAACTATAGATGGCGTCATTGAAAATACAAAAGCACGTGGATTTGTAACAAAAGATGACAAGCGTGAAGATGAAAGTTATGAAATCAGATACGAATCATACGGATAAAAAAAGAGATTTAGAAAACAATACATCATAAAATAAATTTTAACAATCAATCTAGCTTTTTTGTCGAAGAATAAATTGCATCAAAGCCTCCTTTGAGTAATCAATACCATGTACTTCCTCAGTATGTTTTCCAAATTCCACGATAACATCCTCCATTTCACCTTCGCTTACAAAAGCACACTCAAAACCATAATCAGAACATCTTAGTTTTGCCATATTTTGAAAACTATCAGAGTACAATAAAAACTATCATATTTTTTGGTTAAAAAATATAAAATCATTTATTTTCAACAATTGAGTATCAAAGAATCAAGACTTTAGAAATTAGGCCTTAATCTGATGCTTTAGTAGCTTTTTTTGTGGGTGCAGAAATAATACTTGCAACTACGTTCTTTGTCAATTCTTCAATAATTTTTATTTTACTCTGATCTGTTTCGCCTAACATTTCTAGGGCTTTTTCTAATTCTTTTTTCCTTATTGCATCAACGTTTACCAGCACATTACTAACTATTGGTTCTGCACCAATTCTCTTCATCGTAGCCTCTATTATTGGAACTTCCTTGGCCATTAATTTTTCAACTTCAGGAACTTTATCCATTCGAATTCTTTCATTTTCCTCTACCAATTCTATAATTTGATCTTTGAACATTAATTTTACCCCAGAAATAGTTGAGACTTTTTCGCCAACTGCTCTTGGATCAGAAATATCCAAAATCAATACCCCGGTTTTTTTATTTTCTATCACTCGTTTTATTTTTTCATATGTAATCAAAAAGTAATCAGACGTAGTTGCAACAAATACTATGTCAAATTTATCAAATCCTGGGAAAATTTCTTTAAATTCTATTGGAGTTCCACCCAATATTTTTGAAAATCCAGTGGAACGATCCAAGGTCATACTGGTGACATCAAAGGGATATCCTTTTTTGTTAAGGGTTTTTGCAACTCTTGCAGCAGCCTCGCCTGTTCCAATCAACAAAATGTGTTTCTTTTTGTCAATACCTACATTTTCTTCAGCAATTTTCACAACAATATCACCTAGTGATGTCACATTTTCACCAATTCCAGTAGAATCTCTAATTTTGGTGGCTACTCGAAGGCAAGTATCGAATAATTTATCCAAAACTCTGCCAGATGTATTAAATTCTTTGGCTTGTGAAATTGATGTTTTCAATTCCTTCATTATTTCATTTTTACCTACAACAACAGAATCTAAACCACAAGCTAGTCTAAGTAAATTTTGGTAAACATCTGTGCCAGTATAAATTTCAAGAGTTTGATCAAAGTGATCAATATTCCATTGGTCCAGTTCTGTTAGTGATATCCACATATCTTGTATTTGGTTTATTACAAGACCTTTTGCTTCTGGTCTCCTACCATCAGGAGAATCACCTTTATCAAGAGTAATTATAAGAAAGATTTCAACTCTACTTGATGTTTGAACTATTACACATTCTGACACATCAGAAATTTTTTTGAATTCATCAGCAGCCGCTGGAACATCTTTGAATGAAAATTTTTCTAATTTATGTATTGGAATATTTTTATGAGTAAATTTTGCATTAATTATTCTAAAATTACCTGCGGCCATTACAACTTACCTCTATTTGTCAAACTTGTTCCTTCCCCCTTTTGCAGTACGAAAAACATTCATTCCAAGATTATAGTTTTCAAAAAGATTGTCAATAGTTTTTAGATCCTCTTCTGCCTGATAAAGTTCTTGTTGATTGGCTTTAGGATCTTTTTGTAACTTTGATAATTTTTCTTCTAGTTCATCTCTAAAAGATCCAATACCACTTTCATAGTTTGACTCTCCATGATATTCTGGACTTAACACATGTTGAGGAATGTATTTCGGAGTTTGATCATATGGGATTTCTACTCTTCTTGAAATTTCTTCTTCTTCCTCAGATGTAAGAATTGGTCTAGGTGGTGCTAACTCATGTTTAAGAAGAAAAAATTCGGGTTCGCCCATTTCTCGTCTAAATATTATCTCTGTTAGTCGTTTATTGGTAAATGAATCTGTAGCTTTAGCAGTTACAACCTCTTTTGCTGCTTCGGTGTATTCTTCTTCTAAGACTTTTTCTACAGCATCTTTTGCAGTTTTAGATCTTGCCAAGGCTGCAGTGGCTTCTGAATCAGCTATAGTCGATAATTCTGTTGCCGTCAAACCAGATTTTGTGGATTTATTTTCGGTTTTAGGAGTGTTTTTTTCTTCTTTTGCCTCAGAAGACTCTACTGGTGTCTCAGTTTCTGCATTTTCTACCATAGTTTCAGTGATGCTGTTATCTCCTTTTTTGTCCTCAGACATCAAAAATTAGAATGATTGAGTAGGATTTTAAGCTTTTAGAATTCTTTTCAATCTACCAAAGGTAATTACCAAGATTTGGCATTATTTAGATTCAACATCATGAATTTTTTCATAATTGATTTTTGGTAGGAATCAAAGGGGTTTTTTCCCTCACTGCATTTTTTACAAATACATAATTGAGAAACCTTTTCAAGGTCACATGCGTCTTGGAATTCACAAGTCTGGCAACCAGCCGGACCATAACAAACGCCACATTGAAGCTCCTTAATCTCAGAGCATTTTTCGTGTTTAACTCCAAGCCCCTTCGCCCATAAACCAATTTCATTTACTTCAATTTTTTCATTACAAATAATGCACATGCCAGGAAATTTCATGGGTATTTTTCTCCAGCTCATTTGATTAACTCCATTTCCTTTTTAATAATATCTCCAAAAGTCTCTTCAAGTTCTAATTCTAATTGATTATTTTTGATACAAAATAAAACATATGGTAAACCAATTGTAGAAAATGAACTACGTGATAGATGTAATTTCTGTGCCATAAGTAATGAGAGAGATTTAATTTTTCGTCCATCCCATCGGATGCGATTCAAAAGTGGCCATGATAAATTATATTTTGAATATCTAATACGATCATCATTTTGATAAAGTTCAAGTAATGTTTCGTTTAGATAACGTAGTAGTCTCCAGTTTTGAGTTTTCATGATTTTTCCAAACAAGACATCAGATTTAGAAATTATTTCTAAATATTTTGCAAGCGTATTTTTATCTAAACTGCTAGTAATAATACTGGAATAAAAGGCATCAATCTTCTGTCGTGGATCAATTTGCATTGCATATAATACACCTCGTGCCTCCTCAATTGATTTTGCTTTAAAAAATGCGTTGATTCCATCTTCAACATTAATAGTTTCGAATGACTTTTCAGTTTGAGGATTAAATCCAGTAACTAAAGATTGAGTCAGATTTATCATAGAACGGATATCACCTCTAGACTTGTCAATAACTTTAATCAAGGATCCTGGACTGAGTGTGACAACTTCTTTGTTCAATATATTTTCGAGATACATGCGTAAAAGACGTGGGGGTATTGGCTTGAAAGATATTGTTTTTACAACTTTTTTGATACTTTTCATTTTGTCTGAGAAATCACTATTTGCAGCTAAAACAATAGGGACCGTAGGATCTTTTAAAATTTGGATTAGTGCTTCTGCTCCTCCGTAGTCTCCCCTCCCATGAATTCCATCAACTTCATCTACAAAAATCATAGGAGCCCCAAGAATTGTAGTATTTCCCAACACAGGAGAAAGAATTTCATTAATTCTGGATTTGCTTCTTACATCACTGGCATTAAGGCCAATCAAATCATATCCAAACTGTTTTGCAACTAGATATGCAATAGTAGTTTTTCCGATACCTGGTGGACCAACTAGCAGTAAAGGTTTTGTTCCTTTTTTCCATTTTGTAAACCACTCTATTATTGCTGATCTTGATTCTTCATTACCCACCATATCAGAGATATTTTGGGGTCTATACTTCTCAGACCACATCAATTTTATCACTTGGGAAGTTTTGACTCAAATTCTGACCACTTGTTTGCTTTTTGTAACTTGTTGTACCAGAATTGATTGTAGTGCTCTACTGTTAAGAATAAAAATTCTAAAAATTCTTTATGCGAAAAATCATCTGGGAGTAATTCTATGGCAAGACGAGCGTCCTTTAGATACAGATTACTTTTTTCTAGTGTTATATCAAATCCTTTTTTGACATCATTGGCCAATAGAGAGTAATATAGCGGCCATGATGGTATTTTGACAAATCCATTTTTGATAGAATCCTCAATTTCATTTCCACAACCAACACCCTCTGCTGCTCGTGCCATTCCTAAATAGAAAATTTCTCCTAGTGGTCGTTCAGCTAGAGCCATGTTCCTTCCAGCAGTTCCCATTACAGATCGATATTTTTTGTACGATAATGTCATCTCTTCTTCTGTAATCTGTGTCGGCTTTGATTTTAATTCCTCATCAAGATATTGTCCAATTCTTGCATCCTTGAAGCCTTCTTCAAATTCATTTAAAACTGCATCACCACCTTTAGAAATTTTTTCTCTAGCTAATTTCAAAATATAGGGATTCATCAATTTGTAGTCATCCAAATACTCTAAATCTTCATCTTTGTCTACAATTCTATCCATTGGTTCAGAAAGATCGATTGCTAGGATGTGACCTTCTACAACATCTTGCTTTAGTTGAGAATTTTTGTTTCCTAAATATTCAGATGCTCCGTCAAATAGAGCGTTTAAGACTGGAAATGTCATTTTTACAAAATTTGAATTTAAAATACGATTCACTCGGTCTCGAATAACTTCAATATTATCTAGCTTGGAACGAATAGAATCAATTTCTGAAGATTGAAGAATAATTTCAGTAGAACCTACCTCATCACCAAATGCCTGTTGAGTAGAATTGGGAGAAGAATCAGATTTAATTTCAGTATAGAGACCTTGAGCAAATCTTTCTGCAAAATTTGGAAATTCTTTTTCTGTCTCCTCTTTGTAACGGTTGAATAATTTGTAACCTTTTGATTTGAATAAAGCCTGTTTTATAATTTGTTTCCCAGGTTTTGTACTCATCAAAGCTTCTTTGCTAATTACTGATTGATCTTTTCCACTCACACCCGTCAGATCCTATGTAGTTATTTATGCTTTCAAATCAATAACATTTCTTTCACTTAAATTACGACGAAGGAAATTAAGGCCAATGGAAATAATAGATATTCTACGTGAGGTTTCAAAAAAAATTTATGAAAATGTAAAAGATTTAGCAGGTACAGAAGATGCTGCTGGTCATTTTGGAATAGGAGCAGGTGGAGATATTTCACGTAACATTGACATGGTTGCTGAAAAAACGGTTCTCGACTATCTAAAAGAGATTAATTTTGAATGTATAGTTTTAGGAGAAGAATGTGGTAGGGTAGAATTATCTGATAATCCAAAAGGATTTATGATTATGGATGCCATAGATGGATCTGCCAACGCTGTAAGAGGTGTACCATTTTTTTGTAGCTCACTTGCGTTTGCTACTGATGACACTCTAAGTTCCATCACAGATGGAGTGATAACAGATCTTTCAAATGGAGAGATGTATTGGGCCTCAAAAAACAAAGGATCTTTTTTTAACGATACAAAGATTCACGTTCATGATAAAGAGCCTATCTACAAGATTGTAGGGATTAACACCTCAGGAGCCACATCGGAATTGATGAAAAGATTAAACCCCATATTTGAGCAACATAATCATACTCGACATTTTGGTGCCAATGCCCTTGAAATGGCCATGTTTGCAAGAGGATTAATGGATATTTTTATAGATTTGAGGAAAAAAATTCGTATTCAGGATATTGCTGCTGGATATTTAATAGTAAAAGAAGCGGGGGGATTACTTTTGGACGAAAAATTTGAACCTCTTGATGCTGATCTCGGCTATGAAACTAGAGTTTCTTTTATTGCAGCAGCAAATAAGAAAATTTTAGATGATGTTTTTTCAGGAATATCATTGTAAATGTGATCACATGATATTTTTAAAGTTATATTAAAACTCCAATAAACTTGGGTGTAAATAAATGAGAGAAAATGAATTGGATTTAACAACTGGGATTAAGAATGGAAAGTAATTTTTTTGAGAGCATATCGCAATTCTTTCAATCGATATTACAACTTGAAGATACCGCTATTTTGTCTATAGTAATTATCTTAGTAATTATCATTGTGTTATTGAAAATTCTTACTAAAATTTCTAAAATAATCCAGTTTGTACTAATAGTAGGAGCAATAATATTGATTTTGGCTTGGTTTTTAAAATAAAAACAAGCGTAGATTAATTATGCTTCAGAAAATAAATTTCCATTGATATAATTTACAAAATTGGATTAATATCAATCAATTTTGAGAATGCATCGAAGTTATCGATTTATTTCATAATATTCAATAGAATGAGTAAATTGTCTGTTATAATCTACTTCTCTCCAGAATTTTTCTTCATCAATTTCTTTTCCTTCTGAAATCCATTGATTCAAAACTTTTTGCATAAACATTTGTGTGGTATCATCAATTTGTGGTCTGCTTCCAGTGTCTTTTTCAATTCTATCTCGTTCTTCTTTGAATTTTTTTAGCAGTTCTGTGAGAGTTTTACCGTTAATCTTGGCAACTTTATTCCGCTGTGCAGTTTCCAAATTCTTTCTGAACTTCGAGACAAATCCCATAATGTTACTCTAAACCATTTTCTTAAAAAGGATCGATTTTATCGATTTTCCTTACAAAAATTTTAAAAATTTTTAAAAATCACTAGTTTTAATTATTAATTTAAGATCTCAAATTTTGGTGTGAATAATTAGGATAAAAAAGATCATAGAAAATCTTATCACAGAGAATATACTGCACTAATTATGGAAATTCAATCAGCTGTTGAAAAAATTCTAAAGGTCAGTCCCTCAGTCAGAGTAGTAAGTGTTTGTGACATGAAGGGTAAGTTAGTTTTTTCACAGCGCTCCAAAAAAGTGAAAATATTGGTTTCACGTAACCAAAGTTTGGCATCCTTAAAGGCGGCTGCAAACGATTGGAAGCAGAGGAAAAAACTTGTGAGATCACTTGGTGCTTGCAAATATGTTGTTGCAGAATACGATAAAATCAAAAGGATTGTTATTCCTGCAGGAAATGACCATATCTTTTATGTGACTACAACCGCATCACTTGATCACAACAAAATTCTTCGTAAGGTAAGATCGTTCCGGTAACGGTTCTACTTTTTTTATTTAACCTAATTAAGATATTTTAGAACCCTCTATAGGCATATTCCTTAGATTTTCCTGTTTATGATAAGTCATATTTCGGTAGAGATCAATCGAGTTTTCTTTTTTTGGTCCCTCTTCCAGAACTGACCCACAAACCCTTCGTTGAGGTTGTTGGCGTACTCTTAATGTCACCAAATTTTATCTTGCCAGTTCCGCGTCCTACAGTGATATACTTGTCTTTAGATGCTTCTTTTTTTGCGTCTTGATATTTTTTGAAAGCTCCATCTGACCAATTATCATCTTTTTTTTCTTCAACTCGTCTTGATGTTCCTCTGCCGCCAATTCGCACAATTCCCATTATTTATCAAATATTGTATAAAAATTCACATTAATAAGACTTTGAAGAAAACATTTCAACTAATCTGTTCCTTGAGAATTATTTTTTATAAACAAATTATTTCAATTTAGATAACGTACCCAAAGTTATCGAGCCTTTCTTTCAAATCCAGGTCCAATTTTACTTTTTGATGATGAAAAATTTTGAAATCTTTTATTTGCTTTTTTGTTATTTTTTAGTTTTTTAGTATCGGAAATCTCTTTAACTTTGAAAATTTTTTCAACAGGGGATTTTATTATTTTGGGTTTTTTGGAATAAATTTTATTAGTTGGAGAAGTTTTTTTTGTTTTTTTCTTTATATTTTTTAATTTCTCAGTAACAGAGTTTTTTTGTGTCCATTTGATATTCTTTATATCATATGAAGAAGATTTTTCAATATTATAATCCCCCAATGTTTTACCCATGATTCATTCATTTTGTTTGTCAACTTAAGCGTATGGATATAGTTTCAGAATAAATGTCATTGAAAATGTTAACAAGTTTATCTATAGATAATACATTCTTTTCAAATGTAAAAAAAATATGCTATCATACATTAAAATGTAATTGAACTATATCTGAATCAAAAGATTTTGTATTTAGAAGTTTTAATTGATGTTCTCCACATCCATTTTAAAAAAAATCAAATAAAAATAGAAATTCTAAATTTGATTTGTTATACACATTCAGATGGTGTTGTAGAATTATCGATTAAAGAAATTGACTCATCTCTTCCACTCAAAATACCATTACTTTCAAATAGGCTAATCGTATTTTTGACAATTTGTTCAATCATCCCATTTCTTTCTACGGACATTAACAAAAGATAATCTTGTTGCATGGGTATTATAATTAGTGCTACATTATCTCTATAGGTTGTAATAAAATTTACGTTTCCTAGAGTATCATTAAATTCTCTTTTTGTGGATAATTCTAATCGTGATGCCGCGCATAACATTTGCCTTTGATCTTCATTGTTTAACGGCTGAATATTATCATTGAATCCACTTGCAACAGATCTACCTTGAGAATCCACCATACAACAAAACCTAATTTTGGGACCATTTGAAACCCTGTTACATAAAATATCTAGTTCCTTGTTTGTATATGGAGTATTCAAATCGCCTCCTTTATTTTCTGGATACTCATCAATGGTTTTCATATCTTGGGATAAAAAATAATTTAATTTAATTTCAAGTCATTAAGATATGTTACAAACACGATCTTGAATCTGACACGTATAGACTCGTCGCATTTGAAATCAATTTTTTAAGGAATTACTATTTATCATCCAAAAAATTACCTGAGCATAGCGAACTTGCAACGAAATTGGAGATAATTGGCAACAAAAAATATTAAAAATTAAATTTAAAAAATTTTGCCAATCTAGAAGATTAATCCTTTCTACCCTACAGGCATAATGGAATGTCAGTAGTACCAATCTCACTGATCAATACGGTGGTTTTTAGAACTCCAATTCCTGAATTGTGACATTTATGACATGTGCCAATCATGAAAATCCGTTAGATTGTAAGTAATTTAACCATGTAAACAAATTGTTTTTAATTCTCATCGTTCCTCAAAAAAAACTCAATTCTACTTGAGGGATTTACAAAAATAGTTTAACATTGAATTATTTTGATTCGATCGTAATTATTGCAAATTCCAACTTTTTTGGATTTGACTTGATTTTGACTCAAAATATGAAACTGCAGGTAAGGGATTAAACTAAAAAGATGGCGCCCTCGGCGGGATTTGAACACGCGTCTCAGCCGTGACAGGGCCGAATTCTAGACCGGGCTATACTACAAGGGCACAGTAGTTTTTCAACAAAATCCTAGATTAAAAGTTTCGGTCATAACAATAAAATTTTGTAAAAGCCTAAATTATGCACTCTAAGCAAATTTCTTTGTGGGTCTATGGCGCAGCCAGGTAGCGCACCGGACTTTTAATCCGGTTGTCGAGGGTCCGAATCCCTCTAGACCCGCCTACATCTTTATTTTATTAAAATAGAGATTTTTTCATCTAATTTTTCCAATGCATTGGATAGCTCATTTTCTCTTGTGGTTATTTTTGTTCTATAATCATTAGTTTTTTTGATACGATCTTTTATCATTCTTTTTTGTTCAGTGTAACCTGATGAGCCAAAAGAAATTCTATCTTTTAAGGATGATACAATTGTAGTCGACATTATGATTTCTGAAACCACATTTGGATCAACTGTGGTTCCTTGGACAGATTTTTTAATTTCACTAATTGTTAATTTGTTCAACGATTTTTTGGAATTGAAAGCCTGTTGAACTAAAGATCCTGTAATTTTATGTGTAGTTCGAAAAGGTATTTCTTTTAAAACTAATTTTTCTGCAATATCAAGGGCAATTATGTAACTCGAATTAGTGGATTTTTTCATTTGTTTTTCATTTACACGTAAAGTCAAGAGTATTGATTTTAAAATCAATAATGCACTAATGGATATTTTTGATGTTGACCAGATAGAGGATTTGATTTGTTGTAGATCCCTCCCATAGCCTGTAGATAGTCCCTTTATTGTGGAAAGAATTGCAGTGAGGTTTCCAATTACCTCGGCAGTTTTTCCTCGGGTTAGCTCTAAAATATCAGGGTTCTTTTTTTGAGGCATCACACTTGATGGAGATGTGAATTCATCAGATAATTCAATAAATGAAAATTCAGAAGTTGACCAAAGAACAAAATCCTCAGAAATCTTACTAAGATTAGTCATCAAAATGGCAATAGATGCAATATATTCTGCAACAAAATCACGAGTACTTGTTGCATCAATAGAGTTTTCAACCAGTCCTCCAAATCCCAACATTTCTGCCGTGGCGTGCCTATCAATTGGAATACTCGTTCCCCCTACAGGTCCGGCTCCCAAAGGACTTTGATTAACACGTACATATGCATCATAGAGACGCTCAAAGTCTCGAAATAAAGCATCGGCGTGAGCCAAAAGATAGTGAGAAAATACCCCGACTTGAGCTTGTTGTAAGTGAGTGTACAAGGGCATTATTGTTTTTTGATGGTTTTTTGACAAAGAAACTAGAGCTTCGATGGTATCAAGTAAGCAATTACATAGTATGTTGATGTCGCTTCTAATTTTCATGCGAATATCCAATGCGACTTGATCATTTCGAGATCTTGCAGTATGCATTTTCCCGCCGCTTGCCATCCCAGCTTTTTTGATAACAAGTGATTCAATTAATTCATGAATGTCTTCTGCGTTTGAAGATGAGTCAAATTTTTCTTTTTTTAGAATTTCTAGAGCACTGAGGATTTTTTTTGCATCATTTTTGGAAATTATTTTATTTTCTTGTAACATCAAAACATGCGCTTGGCTTCCAAGAATATCAAATAAAATGATTTCATAATCATCATCTATCGAGGAGACATAATCTAAGGTGATACGACTCAGGTCTGTGCCAAGACGCGAACGATACATCAACTAGGGTTCTAGAATGGTTATATATAGCATCAACGCTTTTGCCCACATGAGTCAAGATATCAAACAACTTCGAGTAAAAATCTTCGATGAATTATCAAAGATTGTAGATCCTGAAATAAACACTACCATTACAGAATTAGAATTAGTCGACGAGGTAGATATCAATGATAGTAGTGTAAAAGTAGATTTGCATTTAACAAGTCCATTCTGTCCTGCAGTATTTGGATTTAAAATATGCCAAGACATTCATGATAACCTTTTGAAAGTAGATGGGATTGATGATGTTAAAGTAAATGTCTCTAATCACTTTATGGCAGAACAAATTAACAACCAGGTTAACAATAGTCCTAATCCAAAAAAATTAGGTTAACTTCTAAAACCTAAAAGATAACCACGAAGAAATTGGATTCCCATGGCAGGATCCACACCTTTAGGACATACCTGGCTACAAGAGCCAGCAAAATGACATCTCCATATCCCGTGAGATTCATCAATAATTTTTAATCTCGAATCCTTTCCCTTATCTCTGCTGTCAGCCACGTATCGATATGCTTGAGCCAACGCCTGTGGCCCTACAAAAGAAGAATCTGTAGCCATGGTTGGACATGCTGAATTACATAACCCACATTTAATACAATTTGAAAATTGAATATATTTTTCTACTTCCTCTGGGGTCTGTAAAAATTCTTTTTCATTTGAGCTAATTTCAGAATCTTCACGAATCAAATATGGTTTTATTTTGTGATGACTATCGAAGAGTCGTTCAAATCTTACAGCTAAATCACGGATTATTGGAAAATTATTCATTGGTTCTACTGTGACAACATCAGACTCTAATTCACTGATTTTTGTAAAACATGCAAGTCTTGGTTTACCATTAATTATCATTCCACAAGAACCACAAGTTGCTTGTCTGCATGAATAACGAACTGCTACGGAATGATCAAAATGCTTCTTTACTTCAAGAATCACCTCAAGAACAGTAGTCCATCGTTGGTATGGAATATTAAATTCCATGAATTTTCTTTCATCGTCTTTTGTAGGATTAAATTTTGCTATACGAATTGTGACAATCTTTGGTGAAGAGAGAGGTATGGATACTTGTTCTTCTGCAATACTAGGTACTTGTGTCATCTATACCACCCCCATATTGACCATTATTATTGTTCTTGAACCATAGGCAATTAATCCTATCATTGCTGCAACACAACCATATGATACTGCTTTTTCATACATCCTACCTTGTTTTAATTCTAATAAAATGACTCGTAACCCATTGAACCCATGAATTGACAAAAGGATCAAAATTATCTCTAGCATTCCAGCATATGGTAAGGATTGATAGTTTGCAATTACGTTGGCATATTCTAGGGATTCAGTAAAACTCTGTGTTAGACGCATTAGAATATGTACTGCTACAAGTGCAACTGCACCTAGAGCAGTTCCATAATGAATTTTCATAATAATGCTTTCTCTCATTTTATTCACCATACATTACCGCTAAACCATACATCGTAGCAATGGCGGCCAAAACTATTGCCGAGTATATGCCCATCTTGTGTTTCATATTCTGAGATGCTGGATCGTAAGGATAGTCAGGACGGGCTGGTTTTCCAACACCAACGCCTCCGTGTCCAAACATTACTCGAATTCCATTTACCGTGTGAAAGACACACATTGCAATTACAATAGCCAAAAGCGCATGGCCCTCGTTTGTTTGTGTTAATTCTAAAAATTCATTCCATCCAATTTCACCCTTTAAAATTGAACTCGTTTCATAAATGTGGCCAATAAAATATGCCAGTAAACCTAATCCACTTAGTCTCATTAACAGATATGCAACTCTTTCGATTCCATAGCGGCGAGGGTTAATCATTCCCCTAATTCCTTCTTTGTTTTCGTCTTGAGGCTTCATCTAGTACTTCCTTTCCACTGGTTGATAATTTGTAATTGTTACGGGGTGTGTCTTCATGATTGGTTCAATTGGATCATAATATGCAAGTGTATGATGTAAAAAGTTTGCATCATCACGTTTTGGATAATCAGTTCTAGAGTGAGCTCCCCTTGATTCTTTTCTATTGATGGCTCCAATTAGGACAATCTCTGCGATCCTAAACATAGAGTCAAGTTCCATTACATTTATGAAGTTAGTATTGTACTCTTTAGCACTATCCTCAACATGTTTCCATGTCTGTTCTTTTAGATGACGTATCTTCTTTAATCCTTCAACTAGATCTTTTTCATTTTTGTACACGTATGCTTTTTCATTCATAATATCAGTTAATTCCTGTTTAATCTCATATGGATTTGCGTCTCCATTTCCTCTAAATATTCCATCATAGATCCTCTTTTCTTCTAAGGTAACTAGATGATGAGGCCATGGATTTGAGTTTGTACTTTTTTCAATATAATCAACTGCAAGACTTCCTGTAATTTTTCCCCACACAAGACATTCAGAGGTAGAATTTGCACCTAGTCTATTTGAGCCATGGACGCTGTTACATGCTGCCTCACCTGCAGCCCAAACTCCCTGTAATTCTGTTGCTCCATCAATATTAGTATGAATTCCACCCATCATGTAATGACATACAGGTCTGATGTCAAGAATCTCATCTGCAGGATCTACACCGGAGAATTTAATGGAGATTTCTCTAATTCCACCTAATTTTTCTTTGATTTTTTCATCACCTAGGTGTCTCAAATCAAGTTTCATGCAATCTACACCTGTTTCATGTTTGAATCCATTACCTTCATCAATTTCAGTCATTATAGCTCTTGAGACAATATCACGTGGAGCTAATTCCATTTTTGCAGCTGCATATTTTTTCATAAAACGTTCACCCTTGTTATTGAGTAAATAACCACCTTCACCTCTTGCCCCCTCAGTGATCAAAATACCAGATGGAAGTATTCCAGTAGGATGGAATTGCACAAACTCCATATCTTTTAGAGCCATACCTGCTCGATATGCCATATCTAAACCATCAGGGGTTGAAGATAATGCATAAGTAGAAAAGCTGTAAATTCTTCCAGCTCCACCTGTTGCAATAATCAGAGCTTTTCCTTTAATTTGGTAAAAGTTGCCTGAAGAAATTTCAATTGCAGTAAGACCCATGAATTTGTTTCCATCATGAATAATGGATGTTGCAAACCATTCATTAAGATATTCGATATTTTCATATTTTTGACAAGTGTCATACAAGGTTTGCATCTCAAAGAAACCGACTTTATCAGATGCATAAGTAGCCCTTGGAAAACTGTAACCACCAAAATTCCTTTGGTCAATTCTACCATCATCTCTTCGAGACCATGGCATTCCCCAGTGATCTAGCTGGCGAATTTCTCGTGGCATTTCTTCACATAATCGTTTAGCAACATCCTGATCTGCAAGAAAATCGCTTCCCTTTACAGTATCATAAATGTGAGATTCAATAGTATCTCCTTCATCTTCAAAGAGAACTGCTGCAGTTCCACCTTCAGCAGAAACTGAATGAGAACGCATTACTTGGACTTTTGAGACAATTCCGATTTTGATTTTGGGATTTTTCCGAGCAGCCTCAATTGCAGCCCTCAAGCCTGCTAATCCAGAACCACAAATTATCAAATCAAATTCTATGGATCCAACCATTTAGACTGAGTTCTTTGGAGGCAGGTTAAATATGTAATAATTAAAATCAAGCAAATCGTTAATATATATCGCTAGTGATATCACTAGTGATGGTTCAGGATTGGTTCCAAAGAGTTGGAAGTTCTGTCCCTAGGGGTTTTTCACGATACTTTATCCTCGAGCTATTAAAGAAAAAAAATCGTACTGGAAAAGAGATTATTGATTATGCCATAGAACAAAGCGATGGGATTTGGAAACCATCACCCGGATTGATCTATCCACTGTTAGGAAGATTGCTAGATGAAAAATTAATTGAAGAATCCAAAGATGGTAGATATCAATTAACCAAAAAAGGTTCAGATACTGCAGGAGATGTTGATAAAATCAATGACATTGTCAAAAAACAGCTAGATGTTCTTTTTCGATTAGGGAATGTTGGAAAGTTTGTTGTGATGGATTTACTTGAAAAACTCTTTAGCATGGGTTCAATTCTTAGTTCCAATATTACACAAATGACGGATGAAGAAACTGTAAAGTACAAAACCTTTTTAGAAAATGAACTGAAAAAAATAAACAAGTCAGCTCCCCAAAAAAAATAAAACAAATTAAAATAGAATGACTATTTTTTGATTTTCTAATAGATTCAATCTAAAAATAATTTGAATATCAGAAATTATCTAGTTTCCCATGGTAGATTCTTTTAATATTAACCGAATTTAAGTAGAGTTTTCATTTTTTGAAAATAATAAATGAAATTTTTAAAACATACATTTATGAGTATTATATTAGGCTGAGAAATTATTCTTATTACTATTGTAATTTAATTAGACCGTAAAAATTATTAATTTTATTTTTCTAAAAATAATGTTCATATTTCTAAATTGAATTATATTAAATTATAATATGTAATTTGCTAATGTTAATTTTGCATGGTTTCAGAGTAAAAATTTAGTTTACTTTCAATAAAATATTTTATTTAGGAATTGTTTTTCAGACATTTTCTGTATTTTTAATTTTTTTATCATATTTTTTTATATTATCTTTGGATGTTGATATTTGAAAGAATTAATCCGAGGAAAAATTTTTTTCTCAAAGTATTTTGAACCAGCGTATTGATGCAATTTTAAAATTCTAATATATGTACATCAGTGATTAACACTTGAAATCATAAATAATCCTAAATCAAGCCTACTTTATGGCAAGTCTTAAAAAAATGCTAAAATCACGAAGGCCAATTGTGATTCCAGGTGTTTATGATGCAATTGGGGCAAAAATTGCAGAAAAAGTTGGTTTTGAGGCAATGTTTCAGACAGGTTATGGAACCTCAGCTACTTTGTTTGGAATGCCAGATTACGGATTTATCGGTGCAACAGAAACCGTAGATAATGCAAGAAGAATTTGTCGAGCAGTATCAGTCCCAGTGATTGTAGATTCAGACACTGGATATGGTAATGCATTGAGTGTTTGGAAATTAGTGCAAGAGTTAGAATCTTCTGGAGCTTCTGGAATTTTTCTAGAAGATCAAAGATGGCCCAAAAGATGTGGTCACATGCAAGGAAAAGAAGTTATTTCACAAGAAGAATATACAGAGAAACTTGGCGCAGCAATTGATGCAAGACAAAGTAAAGACTTCATAATTGTAGCAAGAACTGATGCGCGAGCTACCGAAGGACTAGATAATGCAATAGAAAGAGGGTTACAAAATAAAAAAACAGGTGCAGATGCTGTGTTTATTGAGGCACCTAGATCAATTGATGAAATGAAACAAATTGGAAAATCAATCAAGGCTCCATTAGTTGCAAATATGATCGAGGGTGGTGCAACTCCTCTTAGTTCTGCAGATACACTACACAAGATGGGATTTAACATAATTTTGTATCCTCTATCGGTATTGTTTGCAAATACTTTTGCAACAATGAATATACTAAAAGAGCTAAAAAGAACAGGTACTACGGCTAAATTTAAACAAAAAGTTGTAAGTTTTGATCAATTCAATGAGTTAGTTGAATTGCCAAAGTTTAGAAAACTTGAGAAGAAGTATAGTTTAACAAAAAGAGAATAAAAATAAAAATAACAAGTAAAGTGAATCTATGTTCTCTTTATTTCAATTTCTATGGTTGAAACATTTCTGATTTTACCATCTTGCGACTCCAATGATTCAGAACCAATTGTAATTTTACCGATAGCATATCCTGCGGTTTCTGTTTTGCGTGCAATGATTTGAGCTACATCTACAGCACGTCCAATGCTCATACCTCTAGCTTTGATGTGCACGGAAGGTAAGTTTGCCAATTGAATCAAGGCAGATGTAACATATGCCATCAACGGTTTTTTACCAATGAATACTGTGTCTCTTGTTTCGGTTGTCATGAGGATTTGGCCCTTTTAGGATAATTTAAAGCTAGAAGCAAATTTTTGGTGTAAAAAATAAAATTTCATCTAAATGCAATTATTAGTAGTATGAAAATACTATAAGAAGGGAAAATTGAGCCAAGGAATTGAAATACTAGAATCAGGAACAAGTGAAGAAAAAATCAAAATATTAGAAACTCTTGAAATCACAGATGATTCAAAAATTGTAAATAAAATAATAAATTGTTTAGATGATCCCGATATCAAGGTCAGAGGAGAAGCATTTAGTTCTCTGGTATTAAATAAAAATAAAATTTCAAAATTCCTAATTGATAGTCTTAAAGATTCAAGGAAAAATATTAGAGGATTTGTGGCATTAGTTTTAGCAAATAGAAACGATACTTCCTCAGTTCCAGCAATTATGGAACTTGTGAAAGATGAACATTCTATGGTAAGGTCTTGTGCATTGGGAGCCTTGGGTCATCTCCGAGCAAAAGAAGCAAAACGTATCATCCATAACTGCATTTTAGATTCTAATATCGAAGTAAGAAAAAGCGCTTTGCAAGCTTTGATAAATCTTGATGAAAAAATTTCAGAAAAGGAACTTTTGGAAATTTCCAAAGAGAAAGATGTTGAATTGAAACAACTAATTATAAAAATGAAAAAAAGTGGACCGGAAGGGATTTGAACCCTCGATCCGATGCATGCCATGCACCTATCCTACCGGACTAGACGACCGGCCCAATTGTCAGTGTTCTGACCGAATTACATTTTTTAAATTGGTTATTAACGTTTAGCGATTTATACAAATTTTTTGGGAAGAATTAACACAAGATATTTAACGGCTTATTTCCTTGATTGGTCGGTATGGTAGTAGATAATGAGGCAACCATTACATATATTCAATTATTAAAAGAGGATTTACTGATAATGAGGTTGGTTCCTGATGAAGGACCAGTGCCAGAATACAAAGCGGGGCAATTCATCACCTTAGGACTGCCAAATCCTGCTGAAGATGGAAAAATTGTCAGAAGAGCATATTCTATTGCTTCTCATCCTGAAAATCGGGATTACATAGAGCTCGTAATTAGATGGGTTAGAAAACCATTGCCAGGTAGATTGACTACACAATTATTCAATGCGAAAGAAAATGACAAAGTAAAGTGGTTAAAGCCAACTGGTTTGGCACTATTGATAAACGAAGTTCTTCCAAATGAAGAACCAGACAAAAGACGTATAGTTTGTATTGGTGGTGGAACAGGTTTGGCACCATTTGTTAGTTTTGCTCAGCATTTTCATGCTGTTGGAGATAAAAGAGAAATCGTTGTTCTTCATGGTGCAAGCTATGTTGATGAGTTAAGTTACAAAGATATGTTAACTGATTTAGAAAATGAAAGCCTTAGAAGAGGAAAGGACGAATGGAATTTTAGATATAGAGCAGCAATTAGTAGACCGCAAGAGTGGTTTAACAGATCATGGTCCGGTCAAGTAGGACGAGTGGAGACATTTCTCAGACCAAGAGAAAATGGAATTTCGCCTTTGGAAGAATTAGTTGGCGATAAAATTACAAAAGAAAATACAATCTTTTATTGTTGTGGATGGCAAGGAACAATCGATGGAGTGATGGACTTTTTAACCCCCAGAGGATTTGTTACTTATCACAACAAACGTGAAGATGGAAGCTTTGAAGTCAAAGACGAGTCATACGGATAGTTATTTTTATTTTCCAAATTGTAACTAGGATAAATAAAATCGGCGTTAATTTTTTTCTATTAAAACAAGAGGAAATTCAATCATTGAAATATGACCCCCTTTAAGCCATTGATGGTTGACGACGATCCTATATCTGGCCCATCTAAATCCTCTGACCCATGCTCATATTGAGATCATTAATCAGCTAAAAGAGGATGGAGAAACTGTAAAAGTAATGCCCGTAATTTTCAAGTTGGGAGAAAAAGAGGTAACTAGTAAAAGTTTTCCATTTAATTTTGAGGTTAGAAAAAAGATGATAGAATCAGTTTTTGGGGATTCTGTTTTAATTACAGATGATTATACCTTTGAGGCACCTTTCAAGAAATATTTACCTCCACTTTTGTCACTAAAATCCTGGAAATTACGAAAAAAAATTCTAACTGGAGTAAAGGGTGATTATTACTCTTACACTGGAGATAAGGCTGAAGGATACATGCTAAAGTTATACCGACTAAAACCCAAAATTGGTGAGAGAAGATCACTTTCTGCAGCATCGGTTAAAGAAAAAATGTATGAAAAAGCATTAGGTAAAAAATCAGATTGGAAAGCTGATGTCCCTGAAAGCGTCGGAAAAATTATTGAGGAGAATTGGCAAGAAATTGAAAAATATTCAAAACTAGAGGATAAAACTAGAAGAGTATTGGGAATGAAGTTTCCAATAGAAGGTTGGTCCGAATAGATTAAGTACTAAAGACATTGAGATTTTTTTGTGAGTATTCCAATTTCAAAATATGTTTGGTTTGATGGAAGATTTGTTACTTTAGATAAAGCAAAGGTTCCAATTACAACCCATGCCATACATTATGGTACATCAGTTTTTGAAGGAATTAGAGCATATTGGAATCAGAAAAATCTTTTTGTTTTTAGATTAGATGACCATGTAAAACGGTTTAGAAGATCAGGGCAATTTTATAATATTTCACTTAATTTTACTGATAATAAAATAAAAGATGCCATAGTAGGCATATGCAAAAAAAATAAAATAAAAAAATCTTGTTACATCAGACCTTTTTATTTTGTAGGAGATTATGGCATAAATCTACATGTGACAGAGAAAGCTCCTACTAATGTTGCAATTTTTTCATTTCCTTTCGGCGATTTGTTTAACAAAAATGGGATTACTGCAGGAGTCTCATCGTGGAGAAAATTCTCAGATATGTCAACTCCACCTCAGGCAAAAATGGGAGGAAATTATCTTAATTCAATTATAGCTACACAAGAAGCAAAAAGAAACGGATATGATGAGGCTATCTTGCTTGATCATAATGGAAATGTAAGTGAAGCACCAGGGGAGAATATCTTCATCGTAAGGGATGGTCAAATGATAACTCCTCCCCTATCCTCCTCAGCACTTGAAGGGATTACAAGAGATGCAGTAGTAAAAATTGGAAAAGATTTAGACATGGAGGTTATAGAAAGAGACATCACCAGAGGGGAATTATATATCTCAGACGAGATTTTTCTTTCAGGTACTGCAGCTGAGATTACACCCATAATCTCGATAGATAGTAAAAAGATTGGAAATGGCAAGCCAGGAAACTTTACTAAAAAGATGACTGAAGAGTATACAGATATTATAATGGGTAAAAATAATAATTATTCTCATTGGTTGACTCCGGTGTATTAGATGAAGATTGTTCAAATTGGAACCGGTGGATGGGGCAAAAACCATACAAGGATTTTATCCCAACTTGGAGTCCTTGTTGCAGTCTGTGATGCAAATGCAGAAAGAAGCAAAGAATATGGTGAAAAATATTCTGTTAATCATTATGATTCACTAGATGGTTTGATTAAATCCGAAGAGTTTGATGCAGCCTTTGTGGTAACACCAACCTCAACTCATTCTGCTATTGCAACTAAACTAATTGAAGCCAAAAAACATGTCTTTGTTGAAAAACCAATGACTTATGATTCCTTAGATGGTGAGAAATTAAAAGAATTGGCACAAAAAAATAAAGTTATACTTACATGTGGTTATATTGAGCGCTTTAATCCCGTAGTAAATATTGTAAAAAATTATGTTAAAGAAAAAAAATACGGGGAACTTGTAATGTTAGAATTTCATCGTGAAAATAAAATGCCTTTACATATTAAAGATGTTGGAATAATTTATGATACCTCTGTTCATGATATTGATACTGCAAATTGGTTATTTGATGAGATGCCCTATGTTGTATTTGCAAGATCAGGTAAAATAAATCATGAACACGAAGATTTTGCAAGTATAATGTTAGGGTATAAGGATAACAAGACGGCAATTATTTCTTCTAATTGGATTACACCAAAAAAAATTAGAACCTTTAGTGCTGTATGCACAGATGCAGTAATTGTATCGGACTTTATATCTCAGGAAATTAAAGTGGAAAGAAAAGATGAAACAGAAATTCCAAGAAATGATAAAAAAGAGCCATTATTACTAGAAATTCAAAATTTTATAGATGCAATAGAAGGGAAAAAGGAATTATTGGTAAAAGCACAACAGGCAGTAAATGTTACTAAAATTGCAGAGGCGGCACTTTTATCTAGTCAGAAAGGAGTCCCAATTTATCTGGATTTAAAATGAACAAGACAATGATGGATATTCTAGCCTGTCCAATAGATAAAAATCACCCTCTAGAGTTGCACGAAATTAAAGAAAAAGATAATGTGGTATTTGAGGGAGCATTATTTTGTTCAAAGTGTTCAAGATTCTATCCAATTATTGAGGAAATTCCAATAATGCTTCCTGATGAACTGAGAGACAAAAAATTAGAGATAAAGTTTCTTAAAAACAACAAAGAAAAGTTACCTGAAAAAATAATTACAAAAGCAAACCCTTGGCACTTATAAAAAATGGTTACTAATTTTATTTCCGAGAAAGCAAAAATTGGTGAGAATACCAAGGTTTGGCATTTTTCATATATTGGAGATAATGTAGAAATTGGCAACAACGTAAAGATTGGCTCCCTTGTTCACATTGATTATAATGTAAAGATTGGTGATAATACCAAGATTGAAGGACAAGCATACATCCCACCTCTCTCTAGAATTGGAAAAAATGTTTTCATCGGACCAGCTGCTGTATTAACAAATGATCCTTATCCAATGTGTGACAAAATGGTAGGAGTTACGATTGAGGATAATGCAATTATTGGTGCAAGAGCCGTAATTAAAGCTGGAGTAACTATAGGGAAAAATAGTGTAGTTGCAATGGGTGCTGTGGTAACAAAGGATGTTCCTGAAAATACTGTAGTATTGGGTGTACCAGCTACGATAAGATATACCAGAGAAGAGTATAATAAAAAACAAAAATACTGGAAAGAAAGCTAAGATAATATCTTTTTTCTAAAAATCCAGTTTTTTATTTTTAGTAAAATAAAAATCCAAATAATAACAAGACTAATTGCAAACACTGCTTTTATTCCCGAAGATATTATCCAATCAAAAACACCATATCCGGAGATCGACATGGGACCTAAAATTATTACTATAATTCCTCCACCAACTAGAATTAAAAGCCACATTGCAAATAAAAAAACAAAGAGCCCCATCATAATGATATTCCCATTAGAACTGCGGAAATAATGGCAAGAATTCCAGAAAATATTCCCAATTTAAAAATTTGAAAACTAACTTGTTTTTCTGTTAATGGTCCCTTAGCCAAAATTAGCCTAACTAGTGTAATTGGAGCAGTCTGGTCATTTGTTGCCTTTAGTTTAAAATCCTCAGTATGCTCGACGGGTTTTCCTTTAATTTGCCTGTGTTCTACAATTTTTTTCATGCTTGCAAGAAACAAAAACGAGTTGATTACTGCTGGTAAAAGAGCTACTGCTGCAATAATTTCTACTTGACCTACAATGGCAATTGTTCCATACATTGCTCCTAGTGTCAGTGCTCCTGAATCTCCAGGAAATATTTTACTTGGATTCTTGTGATATTTGTAAAATGCCAAAGAAACCAAACCTAGTGGAAGACTAATAATTGCCATCTCGTAATTTTGCAAAATAACTAATGCAATACTTAGTGTAAAACTTGCAATCACCATAAATCCGCTTGCAACTCCGTTTAGGACATCGATTGAATTGATAGTGTTTCCTGTAATTGGAATCATCAAGATAATTATTCCAAGATATAGTATTGGAATTTGAACTTCACCAAATAATGGAAATGCAAGATCGGAATCATATGCTCCCAAGAAAATTATCGGTGATGCTGCAAGCACTAGTCCTAACGGTTTGAACCATCCACCCATAACTTTTCTATCATCAACATAACCAATTACAAATGCAATAGAAGTCGTAATTATTATTGCTAAAATTTCATTCATTTGCCAAAATGCATAAAGTATAATTTCAGATGCAATAATTCCTGCAATAATCGAAATACCACCTGGCCTGGCAATCATTGGAAGTCCTTTTTTATTCATATCTGTTACTGTGTAATTTCGTTTTTGTAAAAATTGTATTAACGGAGGAGTAGTAAAATAAACTGTAAAAAAAGCAACAACACTAGAAACGATCGCGGGAATAATTAATTCTGTCAATATCTAACCTTTTTTAATTCTGACTTTATGTTATCTGCAAGGGTTAAACCAATTTTATCAATTTCCGCTAATTTGTTTACTGAAATCTTTTCCAAATCATCTAGTGTCTTTAGGTTGTGTTTAAAGAGAGTCCTCGCCCTTACCCGCCCAATTCCTTTGACTTTAACTAGTTCTAAAAGCTCCTCTCGGATTCCGTACACTATTCGCCGCCTTAAATTTTCAAGTTCCTCGAGTAAATCTGCTCTTTCCACATGTTTGGCAATCTCTCTGAGGCAATAAATTAGCCAATTTGCATTCTCAACCATCCTGTGCATATCACCCGACTCTATCCCAAGGCCATCTGAGAGAGAGGTCTCTGATGATTCTGTAATCCATGACTGCAATGCAAGAAGACTCCTTGAGCAATCATACTCTGAAATTGTCTCTAAAAGTTCGGAGGAGTGATTCTCAATCATTATACTAGCAGATTCATAGTCTTTATTTCTCATTGAGAATTTTGGAAAAAATTCCTCAGATGTTGTAATTACATGCAAAAACCCAAAGGTGTGTTTTTTTTTCTTTGAGACATTTTCTATTGAATCTCGAAAATGAGTTGCAGTTAGTGGATCAATATACAGCAATGATGTCTTTTTTCCAAATTCCGTAGCTGCAAATCGCTCACCTTTTTTTATTATCAGAAATTCACTGGAGAGAAACCGCAAGGCAAGATCAATTGCAAATTTTACTGTTGATTTTCTTGATTGTAATCCACCTAGTGTTTGTAAAAAGAAATCTAGAATTTCTCCTTTCTTTATTCCAGGATTTGTTACAATTACACTTAGTATATGTATTCTAAGAGACTTGTCCTCAGTGATTTTTGATTCTATTGGTTCTGGTACTCCCTTTATGTAATGCTCAATTATCTCATCTCCATTTCCTTTTCCCACAATTATTGATTCACCATACTTGTCAAATTGTGGTCTTCCTGCTCTTCCACAAAGTTGCTTATACTCTAAGATACTAATTGGTCGGTTTGCACCAACCTGTGCATTGTATCTTGACACACTTGAAATTACTACACGTCTTGCTGGTAAATTTACACCTGCAGCTAAGGTTGGTGTAGATGATAATAGCTTGATTGTTCCCTTACGAAATTCAGTTTCTATTATTTGTCTGCATGATTGGTTTAGTCCTGCATGATGAAAACCAACCCCTTTTTTTACCAAAATTGCAAGTGTCCTTACAAGATCAGTATTCTCATTTGTGCTTAGTATTTTTTTTGAGATTTTGGCAAGCTCTGTTATTTCTTTTTTTTCCAATAATTGCTCGACTCCGTCCATGGCTTTAGTTGCCAAAGATTTAGAACGGGCCCTGGTTTCGGCAAAAATTAGTGACTGGCCACCTTGTTTTACGCATTGAATTCCAAGATCGATGGGGGTCCCCCGAATAGTATTTTCCACCTCAAAGGTAGTGCCATCACTCATAGTTACCATACCTCCATCACAAACTCCTTCAGATAGCGGTACAGGCCTCCATACACTCTCCACCAAAATACATCCAAGCCAATTTGCCAACTCGTCTGAATTTGTGATAGTTGCACTTAGACCTAAAATTTGTGGTTGGGGCTCTAGTCTTTTTAGCTGAGTTAAGACCATCTCAAGTGTTGGTCCTCGTGTATCATCTCCAATCAAGTGTATCTCGTCACAAATCACAAGACCAATCTCATCAATCCACTCTACTCCTTTTCTAATTATAGAATCCATTTTTTCATTAGTTAAAATTAAAATGTTATTTTTCCCTAATTTTTTTTCTACATTATCAAAATCACCAGTAGATATTCCTACTTGGATCTTGTTTCCAATGGTGAGTTTTTCTAATTTCTTAAACTCTAAGAATTTTTCGGCAGCTAATGCTCGAAGTGGACTAAGATAAATTACCTTTCCTTTGTTTTTTGAGAGATAACTAATAATTGCCAAAGTTGCAATTAGTGTCTTACCACTAGCAGTGGGAGCTGATACTAGAACACTTTTTCCATTTAAGAGTCCCGCATTTACACTATCATTTTGAGGTGGATAAAGTTTGGTTAAGCCTTCAGATTTTAAAAACTCAATTGCAGACTCGGGAATATCTAGTTTCTCTAATTTCATACTCGGTTATAATGACCGGGACTTGATTCATAAATAGATGCTTCGCGTAGCATTCTTCTAATATAGGTTCTAGCTTCTTCTTCTGTGAACTTTTCAGTCTTTTCTAATTCTTTGACAAATGTTTTCTCATCGACTGCAGCCCTATGATCCCCTTCAAGTGCTTTTAGAACATCCATGAATAGTTGCATCTTTGAGACTTCACTTCTTGGTCTTCCTTGAAGGACTCCTAGGTCTACTTTGCCTGTATTGACATCAACGCCTGCATCGTGAAGCATTGACTCTATTAGGAAAATTGCCCGCTCTGCATCTTCTTCTTCTACTCTGTCTTTCATCAGCAGTCTTGCACGAGCAGTTGAGAGCCTAATTATGCCCTCTAGTTGTCTTGGAGTAACGGTAATCATCTCTTCGGATTCTACATTTCTCATCTTCAAATAGTATTCAAGAATCTTCTCTTCTGCTTCTTTTGTTAAAATTGGCGTTCCTTTTTTTGCATATGAAAGATATTTTGTCAACAAATCAACATCAATTACAGAACGCTGGTCTGTTCCTTGTGGAGTGTGTAATTCTATTATGTGTCGTGCAATCTTTTCATCTCTTTCTCTGGTTGGAATGTCTCTTACTACAAATATCAAGTCAAATCTTGTAAGTAACGGAATTGGCAAGTTTACATTTTCTGTAATATTTTTGAATGGATCGTACTTGCCGTACATTGGATTTGCAGCAGCTAAAATTGAAGTTCTTGCATTTAGTGTTGCAACAATACCACCTTTTGCAATACTTGCAGATTGTTGTTCCATAACTTCGTGCAATGCACTTCTATCTTCCGGTTTCATTTTATCAAATTCATCAATACACACCAATCCTTGATCACCTAATACAACAGCTCCTGCTTCTAACATCATAATTCCTGTCTTGTCTTTGACTACTGCTGCAGTAAGTCCTGCAGCAGTTGAACCTCTACCAGAAGTGTATAGACCTCTTGGTGCAATTCTTGCACAAAACTTTAGCATCTCACTTTTTGCAGTACCTGGATCACCTACAAGAAATACGTTAATGTCACCTCTAATTTTACTTCCATCACCCAACAATCGTTGGTTAGATCCTACAATCAAAAGTAAAATTGCTTCTTTGATTATAGATTGTCCTTGAATATGTGGTGCAATCGAGTCAATTAATCTCTGATAAATATCAGAGCTTTGAGATAGTGAACGAATTAGTTTCTCATCTTCAGGTAAAATTTCTTCTCTTTGAATTTTCCTTGAGGATTTGTTTCCACGACCTCCCAAGAACTCTATATTGTTTCCTTCAATTCTTAACCGGTATAATCCACTATGTCCTCTAGCAACTCCTGCAACTGATTCTTGCTCAATTCTGACTATTCCAGTTAGGATGATTCTATCTCCGGGTCGTGCGTTATCCACAAGGTCCTGGCGTATTGTTACGTCAATATAGTGAGGAAGCTGACCTGGGGGAAGATCCTCTGGGAGTTCTTGTAATCTTAGAATTTGAAAATCAATAAATTTACTTTCTTCAGGTTTTAGCTCAAAGTCTCGATGTTTGCAATTTGGTTTGTCACATACAACTGGAGTCCTTACATCCATGCTTTTAAGCTGAATTACTTTGGTTTTATGATCATCAGCACATACAAAAATTAACTCCTTTGCAAGTGGTTTGACCTCTGAGGCTCTAACCACCATTCCGGAGACACTTATGATGTGTCCAATAGTTTCTGCATTGATTTGTCTCAGACTCCTTTGAAGTGGATAATTTACTAATCTTACCCGAACTTCGTCTTTAATTTTTTCTGCATAATCTGGGAATCTAGTTTGTAATGCTTCTTTTATTGCTCGAGAAAATGCATCAAAAATTTTATCTGGATCAAAAGAGAAGATCCTTGCAAGTTCAGGTTCTATTACTAAATCATTATAATCAACTAAGATGTACTTTGAATTTTTTGGCATCATCTCATCAATTTGCTCTACATACTTGTAGTTGCCAAACTTGTCTTTGAATCTAATCAAGAAATCTTTTACTTTATCTGATAATGCAGATTCTGTAAATGTGCTAGTTTGAACTTTGCTCATGTAAATTACTCCTTATTTGGTTTTCAAAAATTTTGCTGTTATCATAAATTGTTTTAAAGAATACACTTTCTTCAATTGTAATCTTGTTGTACAAATCGGAGCTAAGTTTTGTAGAGTCTGCAAGTTTTACAAGCTTGCCTCTTCGCATTCTAAAAAGTTCTAACATCATACTTTCAACGGAATTAAAATCATCTCGTTGTAATGTTCTCATGTGTTGTTTTAATTTGATATAAAATTGCGGCTCAAGTGTTGATACTTGGTATTCTCCCACCATTTTTTCCTTTGATAGCGCTTGTTTGAGTTCAGTCACCATATCAGGTGAATCTAATTCTCCAAGTTTATTCTCCTCAAGAATTTGTCCAACCCATCGTGGTATATTCAATATCTCACCGGAGGTGCCCTCAATTTTTATCTTATCTACATTAAGTTTGATATCTTGGCTAAGAGTAGCCTTGGCATCCTTTAGGCCATATCCGATCTCATGTAATTTTTCTACATCCTCTATTTCCATTAAGATCACTAATTCCTCACTAGATCCTCATGTAATGGATCACTCAATTCTATTCACTATTTAGTTAGATCAATTGATCCTATTAATTTCCGTTTATTAGTGGGGCGTAGACTATTGAGAAGCATGTTATCAACAGGTATGTGGGTTGAAAAGTATCGCCCAGAAAAACTCTCAGAGATTGTAGACCAGACTGAGATAATAGGGAGCCTTGAGGCACTTATCAAAAATCCTGCAGACATGCCACATTTGCTGTTTTCAGGTTCTGCAGGAGTTGGCAAGACTACAGCAGCTCTGTGTTTAGCACGACAAGTACTTGGAGAATATGTCAAAGACTACACCTTGGAGCTAAATGCATCAGATGAGAGGGGAATTGGAATGGTAAGAGAGAAGGTAAAGAAATTCACCAGATTTGCAGGGATGGCCGATGCTCCGTTTAAACTAATTATTCTAGATGAGGCCGATGAAATGACAAATGATGCTCAGACGGCACTTAGACGTATAATAGAAGATACCGCAAAATTTTGCCGATTTATCCTAATTGCAAATAATATATCAAAGATTATCGATCCCCTCCAGAGTAGATGCGCTACCTTCAAGTTTACCTCGATTCCTGAAGAGGACGTAATTGCTCGATTAACAGAGATTGCCAAAAAAGAAAAAGTAAAGGCTGACAAAAAAGGCCTAAAAGAAATTTACGATTATTCAGAAGGAGACTTGAGACATGCAATTAATCTATTACAGGCAACTGCAAGTTTAGGTGAGATTAGTCAAGAGAATGTAAAGGCCTCAGCAGGACTAACAAAAACTTCTGATGTCGATATTGTTCTCAAGATGGCATTGGATGGAAAAATTACAGATGCCAGAGAGAAAATGATAGAGTTGATCAAAGTTTATGGGATGAGTGAATCTGATTTTCTAAAATATCTAAACTCTTCTGTTTTCAAATCAAATCATGAACATTTATCTAAAATCTTAGAGGTAATCGCAAAGTATGATTATAGAATTCTAGTTGGTGCAAATCCTGAAATTCAGCTTTCTGCATTGTTGGCAGAACTTGGAAATATAGAATAACGCAGAGAGAGGGATTTGAACCCCCGCGTTCTTGCGAACACAGGCTCTCAAGGCCCGCGCCCTACCGGACTAGGCGACCTCTGCAAAGTTCGATGAAATACGGTGATTAAAATTTGTTGATAAAAAATAGAAAAAAGAAAAGTTTTCTTTAATCGTGTGCGTGTGGGCCGCCACTACCTGCCATCTTGACGTAAGTTCCAGCTGCTTTTTCATGGAATTCCATGTTAGCTTGCTCAATTAGAATAGCTCCTGTCGGACATGCTTCTTGACAAGCCATGCATATAGTACAATCATGTTCTCGGATTGGCATTGATTTGTCACTTTTATCTAATCGTTCATCTTGTTCAGTCAAACCAGTACCTTCAAAGGTTGCACCAACAACATCTGTTGCTGCAATATCTTGTTCGGTTCTATACCATTGAAACGTCTGAACTGGACATACACTCATGCAAGATCCTGCGGCAATACACGAATCCCAATCTACTGCGACTGTAGTACCGTGAATGCCAAGGGGAACTTGTTCTTCCCCATGCTCTGCATATGCTGCTTTAACTTCATCGTCTGAAAAGGCTGCACCATCTTTTCCGGAATTTACAGGCCAAATCCAATGAAAATTCTCGCCATCACTATGACTTGTCTTTCCAGTTGGTTTTTTGTCTGCAAAATAGTCTTCAGATATTACTAAATCTGCCATGTAGTAATTATCATTTAGATATTATTTAAAGCTAGATAGAATTAATCTGACCTAATCCTATTATTGATAAATATTGGAAAAATTGGAAATTATTTTAAGATAAATTGAAAAATTCTAATTTATGCTTGCTTATCGTGATATTCTTGATTTGATTGATCAACCTTGATTGCTTGTGGAGGACATACAGAAACACAGGCCATACACCAAATACAATCGTGTTCTCGTATTGGATCTGCCTTGTCAGTATAATCTACTCTTTGGTCTTTTTCAGTACTTCCAGTTCCCTCAAAAGTTTGTCCGACAATATCTTTTGCAGGAACATCTTTTTCTGTTCTATACCACTGAAATACTTGAACTGGACATGCCTCAATACATGCGCCATCTGCTACACAGGAGTCCCAGTCTACTGCAACCATTGTTCCTGAAACACCTAATGGTACTAGTTCTTCGTTCTTTGCTGCAAATGCTGCTTTTACCTCATCATTGCTTGCAGCCTCATCTTTCCTTCCTGGACCCCACATTACGTGAAAGTGCTCACCATCAGAGTGGTTTATCTTTCCAATTGGTTCCATTCCTTCAGGAAAGTTTTCTGGAATTGGCATAATCCCATCAGATTTAGATATTATTTAAAGCTAGGCCAAAATTTATACCCACAAAAAGAACCGATCCTGTTTTGATACTTTCGATCCCTTACGTTCATATCGATTGAATGCCAATTGTCATAGTTGGATATTTTCAAGTACGATGTATATCGTGGACCAAACATTGGAGTGTACATTGCAGTTAATGATGAATTTGTATTTTTACCTATGGGATATGCAGAGAGCAAAGCAGAAAAACTTGCAAAGTATCTTGAAGTACAACCACTATACTCTGCAGTTGCAAACACTCGACTAATGGGTGCACTAATGGCGATGAATAATCATGGAGTACTATTACCAACTACTGCATATCAAGACGAGTATGACTTTTTAAAAAAAGAGACAGGACTTACAGTCGGGGTGCTGGATTCAAAATTTACAGCATTAGGTAATGTGATTTGTGCCAATGACAAGGGAGCAATTGTATCTCCATGGTTATCTGCATCAGATGTTGAGACAATAAAGCAAATTTTAGATGTAGAGGTAGTTCAAAAACGAATCTCTGGTCTTAATGTTGTTGGATCCATGATGGTTGCAAATAATACAGGAGCTGTTATTCATCCAGAAGCTGATGAGGAAGATATGAAAATGTTTGCAAGCGTTTTAGGAGTTCATTTAGAGCATTCAACAATCAACGCTGGCGTCCCCTATGTAGAGTCTGGAATATTAGCAAATAACAAGGCAGTAGTAGTAGGATCTATGACTACAGGGCCTGAGATAATGATGCTAACTAGGGCATTTCTAAATTAAGAATAGAGTGAGGATCATCAGTTAATGATTCTATAGATACTTTGGATTCAACACCAGACTTCATATCTCTAAGAACTATTTTTCCTTCCTCTAGTTCTTTTGGCGCAACAATAATGCAGAATGACGAGTCCGCAGCTTGGTCCATCTGTTTTTTTAGCGGCTTTCCTGCGAGGTCAATGTTTGTTGGAATGTTTGCAAGTCGTAGTAGGGATGCAATACTTGTTGCAACTTTCTGCATCTCCTCATTAATGTATAAAACTGAAACTCTACTTTGTGTTACATCTGAGATGATGTTTTGCTCTTGCATTGTAAGAATTATTCTCTCAACTCCACCTGCAACTCCAGTGGCACCAATGTCTTCTCTGCCAAATGCTTTTGTTAACGAGTCGTATCTCCCTCCACCAGCTAGTGCGCCTAAGGTAGAGTTTTTATCAAATACCTCAAAAACAGTTCCAGAATAGTAATCTAATCCTCTCACTATACCGAAATTAATCCTAACATTAGACACCCCTCGGTTCTCAAGTGTTTCAAATAACTGCTTTAGTGAATCCCATGATGCTAAAGTTGTAGTGTCTATCTTTTGCTCTACTTCCTTGATTGTCCCCTTTATTTGAGAAAATTCCAGAATTCGTTCTAGTTTTTGCGTGTCATATCGGTCTTCGAACTCATTAATGATATCTTGTTTTGATTTTTTCTGAATTTTATCAATGGCACGTAGCATATCAGCTACTAGTTGTGAGTCTTCCGAGTCAAATAGTTGGTTAATGTACGACTCTACTAGTTCGCGGTGATTAATATCAATACTAATGTCTTTGAGGAGTAGTGAATCAAAGAGTCGCGATGTAAATTCAATTATTTCAGCTTCTGACTCTATACCTGGTTTTCCATATACTTCAATGTCCCACTGGTGAAAGTATCGGTATCGTCCCTTTTGTGGCTCGTCGTATCGAAACACTCCACCAAAGCTAGAAATTTTTGCAGGTAATCTCATTGATTTTTGTGATGCTGCAAATCTGGTCAATCCCACTGTAAAGTCAAATCGTAGGGCTACTTCTCTATCTCCTTTATCTTTAAAATAATAAATCTCATCTCTGATTGCAGGGCCAGACTTGGTCTCCAATACTGAGAGTAGTTCTATTGGGGACGGGTCCATAAATGAAAAACCATACAGAGATGATAGTTGTTTAAAGTGCGATCTGATGTGCTCAATGTTTGCGTTTTCTTGGGCTTCAAAATCTTTCATTCCACGAGGTAACTCCAAGATAGATTTGGTGATTCATGTAGTGATTTAGATATTTCTAAACCGTATGGAACTGGGATTTTTAGAAATAATTCCTTTATGTTAGCATGAGATAATTAGAATCATGCAAAACGATAGAATGTCAGAGTGGTTTGTACCAAAGTTTGGTTCTAGGAATTTTAGGTTATCTGTAGGAATTTTGTTTTTACCTTATACTGGAATGGTAGTATCTTTTGCAATCTGGGGATCGCTTTCAGTAGAGTATAATCTTGATAGACTAGCATCAATTGGTTTACTCTATTTTTTTGCACTTGGAGTATCTGCACATTGTCTTGATGCACTAGGCAGCAAAAAAAAGCCTTGGGGAATTGTACCAAAAACAAAGCTATGGGCAGCATCAATAATTTCCTTAATCATTGCGTGCTCCATTGGATTGTATTTTGCATTTCTAGATTCCTGGATATTATTGCCAATAGGAATTATTGAGGTGTTTTTTCTTTTTGCATACAATCTAGAATTATTTGGCGGTAAATTTCACAATAATGTAACATTTGCGATATCTTGGGGGATTTTACCAGTTTTTGCCGGAGCTGTAATTCAAGCAAATACCATATCTGAAGATACTGTAATACTTTCTGCGATTGCTGGATTTGCAAGTTATATTTTGATAATTACATCAAGGAAATACAAAGTTCTCAAACAACAAAATGCACCATATGAACAATTTCACCAAAAAGAACAAATTTTAAAAATTATTAGCCTTGTTGTAATTGGCAGTACAATTGTGTTTTTTGTTTTAATACATCTTTAGAGTGATTGTATTGTATGGATACTGGAGGTTTGCTGAGCAAAATATTGTCAGCACCTGTAGGTAAAGTAGTAGACCTTCTTGGACAGACTTTAAACTGTAAAATCAAATTAAACATTATTGAGCAAAATTCTACATCTCTGCACAAATTTGTAAGAAAAGTTACAATTTCTGCAAATGGATTGCCTCTGATTAAGGCGCATGTAAAATTTGATTCTAGCGTTTTACCTGAAATTATCCTAGATGAACTATTACAGAAAAAACATGGAATAGGTGAGATTCTTACTCACAATAACATTAATGTTGTACGAGAGGTAATATCTGTGAATCATATTGATGCAAATAGTGCAACTAGAGAATATACAATTCTAAAGGATGGGATAGTTTGGTTTACCATACTAGAGGATATTAGACTAGGATCATTTGGTTCCAACAATAATAGCAGATGATCCCCATGTCAAGTATTCTATGTTGGTCTTCAAGCCATTTTTTTTCATTGCAATATCGTATTGCTCTACCCAATTTGTACTTCTAATGAGAGATGGTAAATCAACAAATACATTTCTCCAGCTTGGGATAAAAAAACCTGCCAAAGGTAAAATCTTAAAGTAGACATCCCACAACTTTGCAACCAATCTGTTTTTTGGGTATGTAAAGTCATGAAGGACTATTTTTCCATCTTTATTCAAATGCTCTAGACAATTTTTGATAATAATTTCTGCATTACAGTATTTAGGCAAATATGATGCAGTAATACAATCAAATTTTTCTTTCAGATCTAGATTCTCTGCATCTTGATATACAAAAGAGATGTTTTGATATTTTATTAATTTCTCTTTTGCTTTAGCTAGATATGATTGGGTTACATCTACTCCCGTGATTTTGGCTTGTGGAATTTTTTGGGCAATTAGTTTGGTAAGAATTCCAGTACCACACGCAAGATCTAGTACTGTATTTTCGTTTGTTAATTGAGCTATGATTTTTTTTTTCCAAAAACTGTCTTTGCCAAATGTCGTCCAATGCACTATAGAGTCATATGAATTTGCAGTGTCATCAAAAAACTCTGGAACAAAGTCTTTAGGGTTATCTGCAATCATAATCTGATTTATTTTTTTTCTTTAAAGAAGTTTATGACCTGGCAATTATTAACTAGAATTTTTATAGCTGTTTTAGAATTTTTTAGCAGTTAATCCGAATCAAGTTTTATCGAATATACGACTAGATCTCCTTTTCCTCTGCTTGCAAATCCTGCGATTCTAGCCATAAATCTATACTTTTTCTTTCGTAGTTTTATGGCAGTATTTCCCTCCTTGCCTTCCACTTTTGAGGCATTGCCTGAAATCCACTCTCCAGTAGACTTGCCCCTAAAACTGCATGGTGCTATTTTTACACTGGGATTATTTTTTATGCGCTTTACTTTTCCTGTTTGCTCTCTTGTTACTACATATAGTAATTCTGAGTCAATTACAAACCAAACAGGAGTTTTTACAGACTGGGTATTTTTTTTATAGGTTTCAAGTGAGATGTATTTTTGAGATTCTAAGTCCTGAAGTTTAGTCATTATAGTATAATGATTTTTAATTAATTTAGACCTACCGAGTATATCTGGAAAATTTAGGAACAAAAGGGGGGGATTGTCTTTTTACTGACAGTCGATAAACTCGTTACCACTTCAGAGGTAACTTTGATTCAAAACTTTGTTTTCCTAAAATTAACGAAACCTTTTTAGCTAATTATTGCCTAAATCTAGCCATGAAACCAAGTTATGTTGGACAAAACGGCCATACATATTATGTTACACCCACAAATTGGTTTTAAAAAATTCAATCTTATCTCTAAAAGAGACAAAGAAAATTGTTAACAACTCAAAGTATCATACGTCTAGTAAATGCCTGCCAAAATTAAATGTCAATGCTACTGTAATTGCTCTGAAGAATTTGAACCCATAAATAGAGAACTATTGCTAAATCTAATCACTCATGGTAGAGTGGATGCAAAAAGAGCAAAATATCTAACAAGTAGAATAGACAGTAAAGTATGCAAGAATTGTTTTACAAAAGAACATCAAAATTCTTGAGGATCAAAACCTATATCTAAAAATTAAGATTTAGGAATCAAACTAAAAGTTCAGTTCCCGTGAACGGATTTTGAAATTATATTTTTTGTAATAACTTTCATCAAAACTCCTTCAGGATAATCAATGTAATGCTCCTCTAGAGTGTGTTCTCTGAATTCTTTGACTATTTTTTCAACATCTTGACCATTTGTTATAAAACTACAATCAAAACCATAGTTTTTACAAGACAGTTTGGGCATTGTTTTCTCAGAGTACTGTCTTGTGTTTTCTCCTAGGTATTGTGGTTCGTTCTCAACGAAATGAATTCTCTCAATGCCCCCCATCACCATTCTTACGTTAAAATTATTTATATAATCTAGTTAGCTGCTATTCTAATTTTTTAGCAATCATAATCATCTAGAGTATCACTATCCTCTTCTAAATCTAATATATTGAGATGAGATAGAATTGATTTTTGAAAAGTGATTTGAGCGATACCCCCATGCTTTCGGGCCTTATCCAAAGCATGATTTTCAGATTTTGTCATGTTGGAAGCTTTTCAGATATGTATTTAACATTTAGGATGAATTCCCACTGTCAACCTACCATTACCATTCATTACCAATAGTATATATAGTGGTATCCTGTGGGTACACCATGAGCACACAAACTCAATCAAGCGATGCATACTCCCTATACAAGCAAAATGTTCAGAAATATTTTGAAAATATCTCAAAAATCACTCCACAATATTTTCAATCCATTACACATTTGCAAGAAGAATGTATGAAAGCAGCAGAGAAGACAATCAATGCCTCAGTAGGTATGACACAAGAAATTG